>NZ_JBFTIZ010000006.1:0-111331 GCF_056395165.1 Pedobacter sp. 10L46_2 | reverse complement strand
GTGGTTGACAGTCTTTTACAGATGTAAGAATTGTGATGTGAAGATGGAGGTTATCAGGTTATTTGGCCTTTAAACCAGCCAGGAAAATCTCTGCAAGCATTTTCTCTTTTGCAAAAATTTGCTTGAACTGTTCTTTTCCGGGGAACATAATTTTATCTCTGCTCAGAATATTAAAGTGGATTCCCGACAGTGCATCGATAAATATATCAGTAGCTAATTTAGGATCTTCCATCGCTAATTCACCGCTCGCTATTCCTCTGCTAAAAAGAGAGCCGATGATAATTGCCTCGAAGGTTCGGGCCCTTTGGAATTTTTCATAAAGACCTTCTGGTAGTTCTGTGCTGATTACCTGGTTCGACTCAAATAAATTATAGTATTTCTGAATGTAACCCTGACGTTTTTGAAGTAATTTAAGGACACCCTCGGTAGCAGTTGTGGTTTTATCAATAGACTTAACAAGGTCTCTGCTCATGATTTGCATAAGGTGTTCGATAGAGCTTACGTACAAGCTTAACTTATCAGGAAAATAATAATAAAGAAGAGCTTTTGAAAAAGAAATGTCTTTGGCAATTTCTGTCATTGTGGTTTTTGATAATCCATAATGAGCAAACCTTTTTAACGCAGCTTCAATAATTAAAATTCTTTTCTTATCCTGATTTTCCATACAAATATTAGTGTTCTCCCTTACTGTTCTTGAACTTACCTCAACGCCCTATAATCGTATAATGTGCCTGTTGCGGTAAAATTTCATGAAAAATAGTCAAAATTTTTAAATATTGATTTTAACATGTTTATTACAGGGCTTATCAATTACATTTGTAGTGTTTACTTAATCTGTTGAAACCTGTATGTTGGACGTGCAAAAGAATAAATCATTAAAACCTTACAATACATTTAGTATATCTGTAGATGCAAACTATTTTGCCGAAATCCTTTCTGAACAAGACCTTAAGGATGTATTGAAATCGGAGCTTATTAAGCAGCAGAATTTATTGGTTTTAGGTGGGGGGAGCAATGTATTGTTTACAAAAGATTTTAATGGCCTGGTGGTTAAAATTAGTATACCGGGGATTTCAAGTGTTGAAGAGGGGGATGATATTATTGTGACAGCTGGGGCAGGAGTAGTTTGGAATGATCTTGTAAAGTACTGTGTTTTAAATGGTTTTGCTGGTATAGAAAACCTTAGCCTTATTCCGGGAACTGTGGGAGCATCGCCGATACAAAACATAGGTGCTTACGGAGTAGAGTTAAAAGATGTTTTTAAATCTTGTGTGGCTTATGAAATAACTACCTCTGAAAAGAGGATCTTCAATTTTGAAGATTGTCATTTTGGATATAGAGATAGTGTTTTTAAAAATGAACTGAAAGGTCAGTATATAATTACATCTGTTAGTTTTAGATTAACTAAATCTGCAAAGATTAATACCCAATATGGAGCTATACAGGAAGAGTTAAATCGTAAAGGCATTGCTGTTCCCACAATTGCAGATATTTCAAATGTTGTTTCTGAAATAAGGGTTGCCAAGCTGCCTGATCCTTCTACAATTGGTAATGCCGGAAGCTTCTTTAAAAACCCGGTTATTACCTGGGTTGAATTTGAAAAAGTTAAATCTGAACATCCGAATGTGGTTCATTATCCGGCTCCAGATGGTAAAATAAAACTTGCAGCAGGCTGGTTAATAGAACAATGTGGATTTAAGGGGATTGTTGTAGGACAAACAGGAACATGGAAGAATCAGGCATTGGTTTTGGTTAATCATGGCGCTGCTACCGGGACGGAAGTGTATAGTTTTTCAGAACAAATTATAAATGATGTGAATGCCAAGTTTGGCGTTCAATTAGAAAGAGAAGTAAATATTCTGTGACAACGTTCCATTCGATACTGTAGGCATCGAAAATTAATTTCATAACATGGATATCTATTTTTTGGTACATATGTTGTATATGTTTTGGAGAGTAAGATTAAACAAACTGGTGAGCGCCACTCATAAAACTCTGTTTGTTTGCTTTTTTAACCCAAAACTTAAAACATTATGACAAAAAATGAATTCAACCTCAAATTAAATGACCACTCGGTCTCTTTACAGTCATTCGCTTTAAATTTTACAAAAGATATTGAAGATGCAAACGACTTGGTGCAGGATACTATGTTGAAGGCTGTAACTTACTATAGTAAGTTTAAAGAAGGAACAAATCTTAAAGGATGGTTGTTTACCATTATGAAAAACACCTTTATTAATAATTATCGCCGTTTGGTAAAAACAAACGCATTAATTACGAAATCGGATGATATTTCTTCGGCAAATCTTCATTACAGCGCTTCTAGAAATACCAGCGACAGTAAGTCACGAATGGTCGGAAGAAATTCCGGCCATTTTTTATGTTTTGAAAAACAGACCAGGGTCACCGCCACACTGCACCACAATCAAGGCTATAGCTAAGTCTCTCACCTCCATTGCGAACCTTCGTTTTGAGGTCTTATAGCCTTGTTTATTCGCCTTTTTGTATATCAGAACGAGCATGCTCGTTATCAGGGTCATGTATAACATCACCTGCAAGCCATTTTTATTAAGGGAAACTAAGTGGCTTGWGTTGAGTTCYTGTTTTAGAAAGCGAAAAAAAACCTCGATGTCCCATCGCCTGCGGTAGGCCTGGGCAATTTCTTTAGCAGGCAAGCTGAAATCGTTAGTTAACAGCCAGTACTCTTTGCCTTCCTGCGCTTTGCTTTTGACGATGACCAGGCGAAAAGTACTTTCCACCAGTTCCTCTCTGTAATGCTTGTTCCCTCGTTTGTTGGCTATAGGTATACCCGTATAAAGCCTGACAATACCATCTCTGAGCAGCATAGATTCGCCCATGTCCATATCTTGTCCTTCGACAATGAGTGATTGGATTAGTTCAAACTTTCTGTTCTCTTTTRCGCGGCAGATGAAAGTTACCTGGTTCTCACTGAATGCTTTCATTGTCCTGGTGGATTGAAGACCCCTGTCCAGTACATAGATATTCTGATGACCGGGTTCTTTTTTTACATGCGCCATGACAACCTCTGGCAATGCATTGTCTTCGTTAATATACTTTGGGTTGGTGAACACCTGTGCCAGACCAGGCAGCATCCCATCGAAGGCAAGACTATATTTGACCGCTTTCTTGCTGCTGCCGGGATTAACTATCCCTTCGCTTAGCTTACCAGCGGTTTCACTCACTATCGTACTGTCTACACGGATGAGATTATACTGCTTTCTTTGTGTTAAAGTATAGACCCCGGAAAACTGTTCATAAATGAACTCATAAATCTGTCTGAAATAATCGGGATCAACCCTGGACAATCTTTCGGAAATAGAACTCCTGCGCACTTTTTCATCTTCATCGAGATTGAAAAGTATCTTGAATACAGAATCGTTGAATGTGTCCTCAAGRCTTCGCTGGCTTAGCCTATCATTGTCCAAAATCCCATAAAGCAATAAATAAATTGTTTTACAGTGATATTATGATCTTTAAAAATAGCCATATCTTATTGATTTACAGCATTTAATATACTTAAAACCAACGAGAATTGCAAATAAATAATTGATAATCAGATAGTTGAAACAAAATTAAGCTTGCCTAAAAATAAAAAAAGTCGGAAGAGTTAATCTTCCGACCATTCGTGGGAGATTCCCGGCCTTTTTATGATGTACTATTTTTTTAAACCCCGAATTCTTTATCTAAGTATTCAGAAACTTTAACAATAGCATTGTCAATAGTATCACTTAAAATGGTAACATATGATCCTGATTTTGCAGTTGCTATAATATATTTCAAGCAATCATTTCCATTATTATTGATAATGATTTCCATGTTTGGCTTTATTTCATGGATTCCGTCTATCAACAGATTAATTATTTCTTGTTGATCACGACCTCTCAGGTATTTCTCCTGACAGATAATGATTTTATCAAACATCTGTGCAGCAATTCGGGCAGTCTCTTTTATGTCTTCATCTCTCCTGTCGCCAGTGCCTGATATTACTCCTACATGTTCGGTTGCTTCAATGGTTTGTAAGTAGGCTTTTATTCCGTTAAAGCCATCAGGGTTATGAGCAAAATCAACCAGGATCTTGAACTCCTTAAATTTAAAGGTATTCATTCTGCCCGGTGTTTGAGCTGCCGAAGGTATAAATGTTTCTAACGACATTCTGATATCTTCGATTTTATATCCCCATAAAAATGTAGCAAGGGTAGCTGCGAGGACATTCTGGATCATAAAATCAACGCTGCCACCAAAAGTCAATGGGATGTGGGTAACCTTCTCTACCCTTATTTTCCAGTCGCCCTTCTTGATAGTGATGTACCCGTTCTCATAAATAGCGGCAATACCACCTTTTTTACAATGTTCTTTAATAACGGGATTTTTCTCGTCCATGCTAAAATAAGCGACATTGCTATCTGCATTGTTCGCGATTTTTATACAATATTTGTTATCTGCATTAAGTACGCTCCATCCGGTTCGTTTTACTGCACCGATTACTACTTCTTTTACCCTGCAAAGATCATCTAGTGTATGGATGTCGGATATTCCAAGGTGATCCTCCTGAATATTGGTAACAACACCGATGTCACACTTGTTAAATCCTAGCCCGGCTCTCAAAATACCTCCACGGGCAGTTTCTAATACCGCAAATTCTACAGTAGGGTCTCTTAAAATAAACTCTGCACTAACTGGACCAGTTGTATCGCCTTTCATGAGTTTTGTATTTTGCACGTAAATCCCATCTGATGTTGTAAAGCCAACCCTGGTTCCATTGCTTTTAACAATATGAGCGATTAATCTTGTAGTGGTAGTTTTTCCATTGGTTCCTGTAACCGCAATAATTGGAATCCTTGCGTCCTTGCCTGGCGGATATAGCATGTCAATAACAGGGGCGGCTACGTTTCTTGGTAAGCCCTCACTAGGCGCAAGGTGCATTCTGAAACCAGGAGCTGCATTTACTTCTAAAACAACCCCTCCGTTTTCTGGAAGTGGCTGGGTTAAGTTTTCGGCCATGATGTCTATACCACAAATATCTAAGCCAATTATTCTTGAAATGCGCTCACTAATAAAAACGTTTTGCGGATGAACAAGATCTGTAACATCAATTGACGTACCACCTGTACTTAAGTTTGCCGTTGATTTTAGATAAACTGTTTCACCCTGTGGAGGTATAGAATCTAATGTGTAATCCTTTTTTGCCAGTAAGTCTAAGGTATCCCTGTCGACCGTAATTTCAGTTAGGACGTTTTCATGGCCATAACCTCTTCGTGGGTCTTCATTTTCTTTGTCTATCAATTGCTGAACAGTATCTTGTCCGTTGCCGGTGATATGTGCCGGAACTCGCAGAGCAGCTGCAACCATTTTATGATCAATTACCAGTACCCTGAAATCGTATCCGGTAATAAACCGTTCAATGATTATTCTTCTTGAATAATTCTTAGCATATTCAAAAGCTTCAGTGGCCGCCTTAACAGTTTTGACATTTATAGTGGCACCTCTGCCATGATTTCCATCCAGTGGTTTAAATACCAGTGGGAAGCCTACCTTTTTTATAGCATCGGGAAGGTCCTCGATGTCTGATATGGTCACTCCTTTAGCAACTGGAATAGCAGAATCCTGTAACAGTCTCTTAGTTTCATCTTTATTGCCGGCAATATCAACCGCTATGCTGTTGGTTTTTTCCGTCATGGTAGCGCGAAAGCGAACCTGATTTTTACCATATCCCAACTGGACCAGGGAACTTTTATTTAACCTTATCCACGGGATATCTCTTGAGATTGCTTCAGCTACAATAGAACCTGTACTTGGGCCCAGTCTTTCCATTTCTCTAAGCTCACGCATGCGTTGTATATCTGTTTCCAGATCGTATTCATGGTTGTTTATTAATGCTTCAGCAATTTGAACAGAGGCTTCGGCAGCATAAATTCCTGCCTTTTCTTCAATGTAACTAAATACGACATTATAAATGCCTTCCGTTTTGGTTTGTCGGGTCCTTCCGAATCCAGTGTCCATACCTGCCAGGGTTTGAATTTCTAATGCAATATGTTCAATTACATGACCCATCCAGGTGCCTTCCTCAATCCTTGCTAAAAAACCACCTGGTTCGCCCTTGGAGCATCGATGAGTTTGCAAGGTTGGGATCAATTTTTCAATACGTTCTCTAAAACCATCGATAAGATTGGTAGGCCTCTGCTCCATTTCCCCAAGATCCAGCCTCATCTGAATCAACTTTTTTCTGTTTATCGACCAAATGTTTGGTCCACGAAGCACCTGTATGCCTAATATTTTCATTGGTATAAATTTGTTCTTTAATGATTAAATCCACCTAGCGTTAGTTCTATAACACGCTAAGCTTAAATAAGTTTGTTGTTTACTGTTGCTCTCTTTGAAGAAAATGCCCTTGGCTTTTTTACAGCATATTTTTAAAAGTATTTCGAACTTTTACCCGGATTACTTTATGCTTTAAATGGAGAGATTAAAGTATAAAAATTTTCTGAGAATTATGCAGTTGTTAATCCAATTTGTTGTGAATATATTTTATATAAATAATTTGGAAGTAAAGTTTAAATAATGAAATTGTTAATTGGGTTAAAATTGCATTACAAATCAATTTTATCTAAGTTTGGCCCTATTGGAAATATAAATATTTAAAATGACTCCGAAGGGTAAATTAATTATTATAGGGGGTGCAATAAATACCGGAAGTTTTACCGAAACTCAGTTCGGGTTGCCCCAAAATATGAACTTTTTTGAAAGGGGTATTTTAAAGAAAATCACTGTTGAATCTGTAAGAGATAGTAAATCCAGATTTGAAATCATTACCACAGCCTCCCTTATTCCAGAGAAAGTCGGAGAAGAATATATAAAGGCATTTGCACAGCTTGATGTACATGACGTTGGTGTATTAAATATTAGTAGTCGGGAACAAGCTAATTCAAATGAGAATTGCGAGAGGGTTAAGGCGGCTGATGTAATTATATTTACAGGAGGAGATCAGCTTCGCTTGTCATCCATATTTGGAGGGACATCGATTCATCAGATCTTATTAGATAAGTATCAGAATGAACCTGTAGTAATTGCGGGGACATCAGCAGGAGCTGCAGCATCTTCAAAAAATATGATCTATCAGGGAAGTTCCAAGGATGCACTTTTGAAAGGAGAGGTGAAAATTACCGGCGGACTAGGGTTTATCGATGGTGTAATTGTAGATACACATTTTGTCCAAAGAGGTAGAATCGGTCGTCTGTTATATGCTACAGCAAGTAATCCGGGGATTCTGGGTATAGGGTTAGGTGAAGATACAGGATTGTATATTTCGGAAGGAAATAAGATKGAAGCTATAGGCAGTGGAATGGTCATTTTGGTTGATGGCAGAGATATGGCCGATACCAATTTAACAGATGTTGAGATGGGGCAGCCGGTTTCTATTAAAAATATGATTGTACATGTGATGTGTGATGGAGATACCTATAACCTTACTGAGCATAAGTTGACCATTCATCACCCAAAGGTTGTTTCAACAGATTAGGATGAAAGTAATTATACATGGCGGTTTTTTTAGCGAATCTGGTACCAATCAGGAAACAAAAAAGTCAAAGCAACAAGCCTTGGCTTCTATAGTTAGCCAAGCCCATAATTATTTGAAAACACATACGGCATTAGAAACGGTAGTTTATGCCGTTAGTTTGCTTGAAGATGACCAATTGTTTAATGCAGGTTTGGGATCCCAGATACAAAGTGACGGCAAGGTGCGTTTAAGTGCATCTTTAATGGATGGTAAAACTCAAAAATTTAGTGGGGTTATCAATATTGAGGACATAAAAAATCCTATTCAGGTTTCTGAGAAATTACTCAAGTATGAAGACAGGGTATTAAGTGGTGAAGGAGCATGTKCTTTTGCCGCCAAAAACGGCTTTGACTATTTTGATCCTATTACCCCCCAAAGACAACAAGAGTACGAGGCAAAATTGAACCAGCAGGAAAGGAAAGGAACTGTAGGTTGTGTGGCATTGGACGCTGATGGCAATATTGCTGCGGCAACTTCGACAGGGGGAAAGGGCTTTGAAATCCCATGCAGAGTAAGTGACTCTGCCACTGTAGCGGGAAATTTTGCAAATCAGTTTGCTGGTATTTCTTGTACGGGTGTGGGAGAGGATATTGTTAACGTTGCTATGGCAGCAAAAATAGTTACTCGTGTAACGGATGGGTTTAGTCTGAAAGATGCTTGTGATAAATCTTTTGCAGAGTTGAAACTTATTGATGGTTTTGCAGGTGTAATAGGGATTTCATCAAAAGGAGAAATTTATCACTTAGACTCTCATCCTTATATGGTTTGGGCTGCTTTTGATGACAGGTTGCAGGTATTTCCCTAATAACACATCGCTGGTTGTGATAACGTAACAGTTATAATACTGTTTTTCTTATAGATTAACTACGCGCTAACATTAATTTTAATTTCGTGAAAGATATTTGACCTGTGACGTTGTCGCACGAAAACTTAATTATGAACGAAATTGACTCACGCAGAGACTTTTTAAAAAAGGTAGCGTTATTATCAGGCAGTACGGCCATCGCAACCATGATGCCTTCTGCAATACAAAGGGCTTTTGCTATAAATCCGGAAATAGGTAGTACCTATCTTGATGCCGAACATGTGGTTATACTAATGCAGGAGAACCGCTCCTTTGATCACTGTTTTGGAACCTTGCAGGGAGTAAGAGGGTTTAATGATCCACGCGCTGTTTACCTGCCGGATAAAAAACCTGTATGGTTGCAAACGGATGCAACTGGTAGTACCTACTCGCCATTTCGATTAAATATAAAAGATACAAAAGTTACATGGATGGGAGATCTCCCTCATTCGAGAGCTAGCCAAGTAGATGCTAATAATTTTGGGAAATATGATAAATGGCTCCCAGCAAAACGATCGGGGAATAAAGCATATGCGGATATGCCTTTAACATTAGGCTATTATACCCGTGAGGACTTACCATTTAATTATAGCATGGCCGACGCTTTTACGGTATGTGACCAGAACTTTTGCTCTGCAATGACCAGTACTACACCTAATCGTTCATTTTTTTGGACGGGCAAAATTACTCATGATGAGAATGACATTCCTAAAGCCAACATCAGAAATACAGATTTTGGTTATGGGAATATGCCATGGAGTACTTTTCCGGAACTGTTGGAAGAGAATAATATCCCCTGGAAATTTTATCAAAATGATTTAAGCTGTGGAGGTGGATTTATCGGTGAAGAAAGGTCCTGGTTGTCAAACTTCGGGTGTAATCTTTTGGAATTCTTTAAAGCTTATAATGTTAAATTCTCCGAGCGGTATATACAAAATCTACAGAAGCAAGCGGAAGAGCTTCCCGGAGAGATTAATAAATTGCAGGAAAGAACTCCATCTAGTGAAGAGGATGGGAAAAAGGCTCTTGAAAGCGTTCGAAAAAAGCAGGAAGTGTTGGATAATGCTCGTAGTGAACTTTCGAAGTGGAACAAGGAAAGTTATGAAAAGCTATCGGAGAAAGAAAAGAACCTTTACAAAAGAGCTTTTGTAATCAATTCCGGAGATCCTGATTTTCGATCTATTACCGCTTTAACCTATAATGATCAAAGCGAACAACGAAAGGTGACTGTGCCAAAAGGAGATTTGCTTCATCAATTCAGGCAAGATGTAAATACTGGAAAACTGCCGGTTGTGTCATGGCTTGCAGGACCCCAAAACTTTTCGGATCATCCAAGTGCTCCATGGTATGGGGCATGGTATGTGTCAGAGATTTTGGATATTCTAACTAAGAATCCTGAAGTTTGGAAGAAAACAATATTCATTGTTACATATGACGAAAACGATGGTTATTTTGACCATGTTCCCCCTTTTTCGATTTCAGATGCTAAATTACCAGGAACCGGAAAATGTTCTGTAGGTATAGAAACTGAGATAGAACATGTACGTTTGGAAAACGAGTTAAAACAGGGAATTCCTAAAAGTCAGGCGCGCGAAGCTCCTATAGGTTTAGGTTTTAGGGTGCCGATGGTTATTGCATCTCCCTGGACTAGAGGAGGTAAGGTGTGTTCACAGGTTTTTGACCATACTTCAACCTTACAATTTTTGGAAGGATTTGTAAATAAGAAATTCAAAAAGAATATAAAGCTTGATAATATTAGCGAATGGCGTCGGACAATTTGTGGGGATCTTACCTCTGCTTTTACTCCTTATAATGGCGATAAATTAGAAAAGATCGCTTTTCTTGACAGGAATAAAAATGTTGAAACCATATATAATGCTAAATTTAAAGGTAATCCCATAGGATTCAAAAAACTTTCGGATGCGGAGATCAGGAAAATTGAAGGCCAAAAGGCAGGAATGTTGATTCAGGAAAAAGGAATACGCTCATCTTGCGCCTTGCCTTATGAACTATATGTTGACGGAGGGCTAAGTGAGGACAAGACAGGTTTTGAGATCAATTTCATGTCTGGGAATAGGGTTTTCGATAAAAAAGCACTTGGATCTCCATTTACTGTAAGTGTCCCTGTCAAGTACAACGACGAAATAAGTAAAGATGAAATCTCCAGAAATTGGTCATTCGCTGTCTCTGCTGGAGATCATTTAAATTATAGCTGGCCTGTTAATGCATTTGAAAGTGGTGTCTATCATCTCCGCATTCATGGGCCTAATGGGTTTTATAGAGAGTTTATTGGAAACAAGAATAATCCGCAAGTAAGGTTACATGCTAATTATGAGCATAATCGACTTAATCCGGCTAAGTTGACTGGCAATATTAAACTTGATATTGTTAATAATGGAGCGACAGCTCAGACATTGATTATAATAGACAATAGTTATGGCAAAGGTCGCCAAACTAAATTAGTTGCGGCTGGCAGTAAGACGAGCATTGTTCTGGACCTTTCAAAATCTTACCATTGGTACGATATCAGTGTAAAACTACAAGGAAACGATGTTTTTGAAGAGCGGTTTGCGGGAAGAGTAGAAAGCGGTATTGAAGCTAAAACAGACCCCCTAATGGGTGGGATTGTCTAGGGTTGATAAAGATGATATAGTGTTGTTTATTACTTTTGTTATATCTTTACCATATGAACAAGAGTTGGTTAGCAATCATTTTTCTGATTATATCAAATCAAGCGATGACCCAAACCAGTCATTTTCTGCCTCAGCAGCCCCCTCAGGGAAGTGGAGCTATAAATATTGTGGTATCCAATCTGGATGAGAACGAAGGAGATACATATTTTGCTGAAGCTGAGAAAAATGAACGAAATGGAGAACTTAACGAAGCAGTAACCTTATTTGGGAAAGCGGCTTTTGAATATAATAGTGCTAAACAATTTGCCCGTTATGGTGAGGCTTTGATGAGATTAAGTAACGTTCATTATCAGTTGGCTCATTTTAGTGAAGCAGAACAAGTGGTTTTAAATGTTGCCTTAAAAAATTACTCAAAAATCGGGAGCCGAAATGGTCAAATGGAGTCTTATAGCCAGTTGGGTAGAATTTATCTGGCATTGAATAAGCCTACTCAGTCTTTATGGTTTTATACCCAGCAAGGGATATTGGCAAAGCAAATAGGTAATAGTTCCGCTTATATAGAGTCTGTGTTGGGCGCCGCGAATGTAAAAATCAGAAAAAAAGAATACACTTTAGCAACTAAAGATATTAATAGAGCTGAGCTTTTAGCAAAAGCTGCAAATACCAATGAATTCAAAAATCAGATTAAAGAGGCACGATCTATGCTCCCTGCACTAGCAGCCACTAAAACGGTAAAGAAATCATCAAAAAAGAAATAAAAATACATAATTGTAATCTTCTGTATTTGAAGGTGTTTTTAGTTTAGTTTTTTTAATAGTATTTCCATAACTTTCGTAAGTTTACAGAAAAGAGACAGTATTATTACTGTCTCTTTTCTGTTTATTTATGAAATTGGTATCATATTAGTGTGTAATTATAAAATGGATTTTAAATTAGTAAAAGAGATGTTGAAAAGAATATTATTGGTAACCTTTACCGCAGCTGTACTCGCATGTCATGCATCACCGCAACCTCAGCAAATGGTTCAGGGTGTAAGTAATATTGTGCCCGATGAAAAACAAGCACTGGTATGCAAAGAAATAGTTACGCTTATTGAAAACTGGAATTACAAAAAAATAAAAGTTAATGATTCAATATCTTCTTTGATTTTGGATAAATATATAAAGGATCTTGATCCTTATAAGTATTACTTCTTATCATCAGACATAAAAGAGTTTGAAAAATTTAGGTTTTCTTTAGATGATGATTTTAGGAGTGGAAATCTAAATGCCCCTTTTTATATATTTAATGTTTATCTGAAAAGATATAACGAATGGCTGGCATATTCTTTAAATCAGATAAAAGCTAAGTATGATTTCAATCAAAATGATACCTATACTTTTGATCGTGAAAAAATGCCGTGGGCAACGTCTTCAACAGCTTTGAACGATATCTGGAAAAAGAAAGTAAAATATGAGCTTGTTAACCTAAGAATTGCAGGCACAACCGAAGCTAAAAATGTTGAAACCTTAACCAAGAGGTATCAGAATTTAAAGTCGCAGGCATCTAAAGTTAATAATCAGGATATATTCCAGACCATTATGGATGCCTTTACAGAGACAATAGATCCGCATACTAATTACTTTAATCCGGCCAATGCACAGGCCTTTAATGAAGACATGGCTCGCTCATTTGAAGGTATAGGAGCACGATTGCAATTGGAGAATGAGGTGCTTAAAATTTCAGAGATCATTCCTGGAGGCCCGGCTTTTAAAAGCAAACTGCTAAGTGCAGGAGATAGAATCGTTGGTGTAGCACAAGGAAATGCTGAATTTGAAGATATCATTGGATGGAGAATAGAAAACTCTGTAGCAAAAATTAAGGGTCCTAAAGGAACTAAAGTTAGATTGAAAATAATTCCTGTAGGAATGGATCTTTCTTCGAAACCGGTGATTGTTGAGTTGCTGAGGGAAAAGATTGTTATGGAAGAACAATCTGCTAAGAAAAAAGTTAAAACAATACAATCTAACGGGCAGCCATATAAGATTGGTATCATTACGGTTCCGGCATTTTATGCGGATTTCAAAGCTGCTAGAGCCGGAGATCCTAACTATAAAAGTACAACCCGTGATGTAAGATTATTAATTGATACCCTTAAAAATCGTGATAAGGTTGATGCAATAGTTATGGATCTAAGAGCCAACGGTGGAGGCTCTCTGGTAGAAGCTATTGATCTTACGGGCTTATTTATTGATAAAGGGCCTGTTGTGCAGGTTAAAGATCTTAAAGGGGGGATTGAAGTTAATGAGGATACAAATGCAGGTGCAATTTGGGAAGGACCTTTTGGTGTAATGGTTGATAGATTGAGTGCCTCTGCTTCGGAGATTTTTGCGGGTGCAATTCAAGATTATGGACGTGGAATTATCATGGGAACTCAGACTTACGGTAAGGGAACCGTACAATCTTCGATTGACATGAATCAGCTTGTAAATCCGTCGATCCTGCAAAGACTTGCTGCTTTAGTAGGTAAAAATGTAGCAGGCGGAGCTGCGGGTAAAGATGGAGTTGCTCCACCTCAACTCGGTCAGATCAATTTAACAATGGCTAAATTCTATCGTGTAACGGGTAGCAGTACACAGCATAAGGGTGTAATGCCTGATATAGTGTTCCCTTCTGTATATCCAATGGATAAAATTGGAGAAGACACTGAGAAATCAGCATTACCTTGGGATGAAGTGAAGAAATCTAATTTTATGGCAGTTGCAGATCTTAATCCTATTAAACCAGAATTGATCAAACTTCATCAGGAAAGAATGGCTAAGTCTTTAGATTACAAGATACTTAACCAGGATATAGCTGACATGAAGAACAGAGAAAAAGAGGTTTCGATAACTTTAAATGAAAGCAAACTTAAAGCAGAGCGCGACAGTCTTGAAGCTAAATCGCTAGAGAAAACAAATCTGTTGAGGGCAGAAAGAGGACTTGCTCCAATAAAGAAAGGCGCCAAAATTGCTAAGGAAGAAAGCTTTGATTTTGTTGAAGAAGAGAGTTTAAAAGTAATGCTTGATTTTATGAAGTCAGCAAATCCTAAAGATAAGAGTGTTGTTAAAACTGTAAAAGAATTCCAATAAAGGATTATTTGTAGTTTTACGAAAAAGAGCCTTGATTTTCAAGGCTCTTTTTTTAGACCATCTTCCTATATTTATTTCTTATTGTCAGAGGTCTTTTGCATCTGCATGGCCATCATTTCTTTCATTGTTCGATTCATACCTTCAGTAGATCCATCAAGGAAAATAACATTGCCTTCACTGTTCTCGGCAAATTGTTTAATAGATTCTGTCCACATAGTAAAAAGAATAACTGATATATCAAGATTAGCCTCTTCCATTTCTTGTGCGGCTTTGGTCATACCATGTGCAACTTCTGCACGAAACAGCGCAATACCCTGACCTCTAAGCTGGGCAGCCTCACGTTCTGCAGCAGCAGCAATTTTAATAGCATTACCGTCTGCCTCAGCACCCTTGGTTTTTGTAATTAATAAAGCCTGGCCTTCGTTTTCGGCAGCAGCTTTTAGATTGTTTGAGGCCACAACGCGACTCATAGAGCGCATAATTTCTTCATCGAATGTAATGTCGTTAAGTTGCAGATCCTGTAAGTGATAGCCCCAGCTTTCTAGTACCTGATCTATCTGATGCTTAACATGGTCAACAATTTCGTTTCTCTGTGCAAGCACATTTGCTTGTTTTTGGGTGGCAACATATGCCCTTATGGAGCCCTCTATAGTACGAATTAGGGCTTGCATTAAGTTTGTAGAATCTACAAATTTGAAGGCAACGTTTTTAATCGTCTCCTCGTCATGATTAATTACAGAGTATAGCAACATGGCCTTAAAGTATACATTGGCCTGATCTTGTGTTACTGCCTGGAAAGAAAGCTCCACAGATCTGTTTTGTATTGAAATTCTGGAGTGAATATTCTCAATAAGGGGTATTTTTAAGCTTAGTCCCGGGCTTAATAATCTTCTGTATTTTCCGAAAATAGTTACTACTGCAATTGTGCCTTGTTTAACCGTTACAAATGAACTGATTAATATCACAGCTGCGATAAAAAGGATAATGTAAAAAGTGTATTCCATAGCGTTATAATTAATTAGAATAATGAATAAGTCAAGGTACGAACAATCGGGCACAGATATTGTATTAGTAACTAATGTAACTAAAATTTACCTTATGAATGTTAAACGAACTTTTGGAACTATCTTAACTGTTTTGGGAATAATAGCGCTTATTTATGCTGGGTACGGATATGTTCAACATAGCATTCAGACAAGAGAATTGATTGTAGTTGCCATTATTGGTATTATTTTCTTTGTGTCTGGTATAGGCTTAATAAAGAATACAAAGGACGAAGCTTAGTTCTTTTTTAATTCAATGCGTCCATTTGCAGAGAAAGTTAACTGATGCTCGGGGAAGTCAGTATTGGTTAACCACTGGATCTTTTTAAAGGCAGTGTAATTGTTGTCTATAGTTAAATTGTGGATTTTATCTTGTTTTACTGAAATGATGTCTGCGAGAATAAAATCGCCGTTCGACTTGATCTTAAGCTGTAATAATGGAGCAAATCCGTTAGGCCCTTTAAGACTAAACATTCCATAAGTACAGAAGTTACCAAGGCTATATGCAATGAACTTGTTTTTATACACTTCTACTGCCCTGGTAACATGCGGACCATGACCAAGAACTACATCTGCTCCCGCATCTATTACACCATGTGCAAACGCATATACGTTACCTCTGTTCTCTTCATAAAATATTTCATCGGCTCTGAGAACGTGTTCAAATTTAGCTCCTTCGCCACCACCATGAAAGGAGACAATAACAATGTCAACTTGTGCTTTTAATCTTGAAACGAGTGATTTTGCACTGTCAAGATTATTAATAGAAACGGTGTTTTCATTAGGGGCAAATGCGCAGAAAGCATATTTGATACTATCTTTTTCAAAAATTACTGAAGGGTGCGACTGCAGGCCTGCGTAATTTATATTTAGTGAATCAAGAATTGTGGTTGTTCTCTTCCTGCCCTTAAAGCCAAAATCACCGACATGATTATTTGCAACACTTAGTAAATTGAAACCAGCATTTTTTATAATTACCGCATATCTTTCGGGCATTCTAAAAGCAAAACAACTATTTCCGGTCGTATCCTTGCATTTTGTAGATTTCCCACTGTTCAGGAAACATCCTTCAAGATTCCCGAAAACGATATCTCCTTTTAAAAAGGTATCTACATTTTTAAAGCTCTTTATAGCATCGCCCTTTGGTAAATTTGATTTATCAGGATAGGCTGATCCAAGCATAATATCGCCAACGCCAATTATAGAAATGGTATCTTTTTTTAAAGCTGTAGTATCCTTTTGTATGATATCCTGAATCTGTGAAAGGTCAGTAGTTGAAGCCGTGGTAGTGCAACTTGACAGGATTAAACTGATTACGATATTTAAAAGGCTTATGCTTAGAAGTCTCATTATTATTTTATAAAAAAAGTCTTCCTAAAATATTAGGAAGACTTAAATGCGTTTCTATTCAAATAGGATTTATTCTTCAATCAGATCATTCTTTACGGCATCAATTATTCTTCCGCCTTTATAAAAATATCTAGAGTAATAAGGTTCATTTAAATTACTGATTACAACACCACGCGTTGATGAAGCATGGGCAAAACGATTATCTCCCAAATAGATACCGATATGCGTAATGGTTCTGCTTTTTATTTTAAAAAATACAAGATCACCTTCTTTTAGTTCATCTTTTGGCAATGGGTCAACCATGCTGAAAATGTCTCTTTAATTTCTTAATATAGTAGTGTTGAAAACTTTATCGTAAATAGCTTTTGTAAAAGCGGAACAATCAATCCCTTTACTCGTGTTTCCCCCAAATCTGTAAGGGGTGCCAATCCATTCGTAAATGAATTTGTAGAGTTTAATATTAGAAGTTGCATCAACAGCAACACCCATCACCTGCGAAAAATACTGCGAAGCTAAATTATCGGGATCCTCTAATTTATTAGTTTCTTTTGTTTTTGTTTGTGCGTTGAGGGCCGAGAGGCTGCACAATACAATCAGGGAAGACAACAAAAACTTTTTTATCATGTTATACTGTTAAGTTTGGGTAAAAGGCACTTACACTTAAACGTACACCACTAGGGCTTATTGTTTGGATGGCAAACATATGTATTTTACAAATGTTATCCAAATGTCATAGACCTAATATTAAAAGTTATTAACATTTTTTGTAACCTTAGTGTGCATTTTACATCATTTTCTTCGATATGTTGCAATAAAGAAGTAGATTTGCTCTCGTAAATAAAAATCAACACCCAACAATGAGTGCAGTAGAAATTAATAAAGATACCTATCTGAAGTGGTTTGAGTCGATGTTGCTGATGCGCAAGTTCGAAGAAAAAACTGGACAACTATACGGACAACAGAAAATCCGTGGATTTTGTCATTTATATATTGGCCAGGAGGCCGTTGTTGCAGGAGCTATTTCTGCATTACAGCCGGAAGATTCCATGATAACTGCTTACCGTGATCATGCTCATGCTTTGGCAAAAGGCGTAAGTGCAAATAGCATTATGGCCGAGATGTATGGTAAAGCTACAGGTTGCTCAAAAGGCAAAGGTGGTTCTATGCACATGTTTAGTAAGGAATTTAATTTTTATGGTGGCCATGGTATTGTAGGTGGACAAATCCCTCTTGGAGCAGGTATTGCGTTTGCTGAAAAATATAAAGGCACTAAAAATGTAAATGTTTGCTACATGGGTGATGGAGCCGTTCGTCAGGGAGCTTTAAATGAGGCTTTCAATATGGCGATGCTTTGGAAATTACCTGTAATATTTGTTTGCGAAAACAATGGTTATGCAATGGGAACTTCTGTGGAGCGTACTACAAACATGGTTGATATTTATAAAATAGGACTAGGTTTCGATATGCCATGTGCCCCGGTAGATGGAATGGACCCTGTTGCAGTTCACAACGCAATGGATGAAGCTGCTCAACGTGCAAGAAATGGTGAAGGCCCAACTTTCTTAGAGATGAGAACTTACCGTTACCGCGGACATTCTATGTCTGACCCTGCTAAATATCGTACAAAAGACGAATTAGAAGAGTACAAAGCTAAAGATCCTATTGAAACAGTAAGAGAAGTGATTCTTAAAGAGAAATATGCTGATCAGGCATGGATCGAAGAAATTGAAAATAAAGTAAAACAGATTGTTGATGAATCTGTGAAATTTGCTGAAGAGTCTCCTTGGCCTGAAGCATCGGAATTATATACTGATGTTTATGTGCAACAAGACTACCCATACGTACAAGATTAATTTAGAACGCATTTCAATAGATATATAGAATGGCTGAAATAGTTAGAATGCCCAAAATGAGCGATACCATGACAGAAGGTGTTATGGCTAAGTGGCATAAAAAAGTTGGCGATAAAGTTAAAAGCGGCGATGTTATGGCCGAAGTGGAAACCGATAAGGCAACCATGGATTTAGAATCATATTGGGATGGTACCGTATTGTACATTGGTGTAGAAGAAGGTAAAGCTGTTCCTGTTGATGCTATTATTGCTGTAGTTGGTAAAGAGGGTGAAGATTACAAAGCTGCCCTTGACGCGGAAGGCGGTGCAACACCTGCTGCTAAAGAAGAACCTGCTGCAGATAAATCATCATCGGAGAAACCTGTTGAAGAGAAAAAGGAATCTGCCTCAGCTCCGGCAATAACTGATGCAGATTTAGAGAAACAAGGTGTTACGGTTGTTCGTATGCCTTTATTAAGTGATACTATGACTGAAGGCGTAATTGCTGAATGGCATAAAAAAGTAGGTGATAAAGTTAAAAATGATGACATCCTTGCTGACGTAGAAACCGATAAGGCTACTATGGAGGTAATGGGTTATGCTGAAGGAACTTTATTACACATTGGTGTTGAAAAAGGGCAGGCAGCTAAAGTTAATGGGATTATTGCCATTGTAGGTCCGGAAGGAACTGACATTAGTGGAATACTTAGCCAGGGCGACGCTCCGGCAAAACCTGCTGCTGATAAAAAATCTGATGCTCCAGTTGAAGAGAAATCTTCACCAGTGTCTCAGAAAGAAGAAGCTCCTCTTGCTTCAGGAAGCACTGATCGCGTAAAAGCATCTCCGTTAGCTAAAAAGATTGCCCAGGAAAAAGGAATTGACCTTAGTCAGGTTGCTGGTAGTGCAGATGGTGGACGTATTATTAAAAAAGATATTGAAAACTTTAAGCCTGCTGCCAAAGCAGCTGAATCAGGTGCCCCTGCAGAAAAATCTGCACCGGTACTTGCACAGTATTTAGGCGAAGAGAAATTCACTGAGAAACCTGTTTCTCAAATGCGTAAGGTAATTGCTAAGCGTTTAAGCGAAAGCTTATTCACTGCGCCGCATTTCTACCTTACCATGGTTATCGATATGGACGCTGCCATTGCCGCACGCACTAAGATGAATGAATTCTCGCCTGTTAAACTATCATTCAATGATTTAGTTCTAAAAGCAGTAGCTGTGGCTTTAAAACAACATCCAAATGTAAACTCTTCTTGGAGAGGAGATGCAATTCGTTACAACGAGCATGTAAACATAGGTGTAGCTATAGCTGTTGAAGATGGATTATTGGTTCCTGTAGTACGTTTTGCTGATGGAAAATCATTRTCCCGTATTTCTGCTGAGGTTAAGGATTTCGCACAACGTGCAAAAGCTAAAAAATTACAGCCTGCTGATTGGGAAGGTTCAACTTTCACTGTTTCAAACTTAGGTATGTTTGGTATAGATGAATTTACTGCTATCATCAATACTCCTGATTCTTGTATTCTTGCTATAGGCGGAATCTCACAAGTACCGGTTGTTAAAAATGGTGCTGTTGTTCCAGGAAATATAATGAAGGTTACCTTAAGTTGTGATCACCGTACGGTTGATGGCGCTACAGGTGCTGCATTCCTGCAAACATTTAAAGCACTAATGGAAGAACCTGTTAGGTTATTAGTTTAATCAGAATTCTCTTCAAGGAGATTTAAATATTGAGCTTGCCTGTGTATAATACAGGCAAGCTTTTTTATGCTTGTTACTTTTTGTACTTTTGCGCTCATGTCGAATATCAAACCCTCTTTAGCTAAAGGAACCAGAGATTTTTCTCCACAGGAAATGGTAAAACGTAACTATATTTTTGATACCATTAAAATGGTGTTTAAAAAATATGGCTATGCAGAGATACAAACGCCCTCAATGGAAAATCTATCAACCTTAACTGGTAAATATGGTGATGAGGGCGATAAACTTATATTTAAGATATTAAACAGTGGTGATTTCCTTTCTAAGGTAAAGCCGGAACTGCTTTCGCAAGCAAATTCAAATGCTGTTACATCATCCATTAGCGAAAAAGCCTTACGTTACGATTTAACGGTGCCTTTTGCACGCTATGTTGTGATGCATCAGAATGATATTTCTCTCCCCTTTAAACGGTTCCAGGTACAACCTGTATGGCGTGCTGACAGACCACAGAAGGGACGTTACAGAGAGTTTTATCAGTGTGATGTGGATGTTGTTGGATCTGATAGTTTATTAAACGAGGCTGAGTTTATATTGATCTATCAGGAAGCGTTAAGCAATCTTGGGTTAAAGGACTTTACAATAAAGATCAATAACCGCAAGATATTATCAGGAATTGCTGAAGTTGTAGGTAAGCCTGAATTAATTATAGATATGACTGTTGCTATTGATAAACTTGATAAAATAGGTTTAGATGGCGTAATTAAAGAGCTATTGGAGCGTGGGTTTACTGAAGCAGATATAGATAGGTTAAAGCCGGTTATTTTGCTTGAAGGTACTAACGAACAAAAGCTGGATAGTTTAAAAACAGTATTGTCTGTTTCAGCAACAGGACTTAAAGGCGTTGAAGAGATAGAGGCGGTGTTTGACTATGTAAATTCAATGCTTAAAGCAGACTCGTCTATGAATCCGAATGTTGAATTAGATATTACGCTGGCAAGAGGATTGAATTATTATACAGGTTGCATATTTGAAGTGAAAACCAATGAGGTTTCTATGGGGAGCATTGGAGGAGGAGGAAGATATGACGATTTAACCGGTATGTTTGGTTTAAAGGGCTTAACCGGGGTTGGGGTATCTTTTGGTGCGGATAGAATTTATGATGTATTACAGGAACTGAATCTTTTCCCTGAATCTGCAGCTGCAGGCACAAAGGTTCTGATCAGTAACTTTGATAAGGAAGCCGAAAGATATGCTCTGCCAATCTTACAGCAACTGCGTGGGGCAAATATTGCTGCGGAACTATATCCATCTTCTTCGAAGCTTAAAAAGCAGATGAGCTATGCTGACGATAAACATATTCCTTACGTAATACTCATCGGAAGTGAAGAAATGAGCAATGATGTCTTAACATTGAAAAACATGAAAAGCGGGCAACAAGAAAAGCTAACTATTGCTGCTGTTGTTGAACTGTTAAAAGTTAATTAGTCTTTGAGGAAGCCATAAAGTTCTCCAAATTTCTTTTTGCTTTAGTGCTGATCTTATTTCTTAAAAAGGTTGTCCATCCTAATAAAAGCCCTGTAAATCCAAGAGCTTGTTTAGCCCATGTGTAAAAATTGAACTGGTCAGTATGTTTTGTTATTTTCCCGTTCTCTATTAGAAAGGAGGCTTTAATTCTATTAACTACCATGTTTCCTGTAGCGGAAAAAGTATAATATGCGTCCCATTCGGCGCTTCCCCCCATCTCATTTCCCGAAATATTTTTAAACTCAATTCGCATATCCTTGCCGCTTTTGATAAGCATAGCCCACATAGAACGTACCTGTTTTGCATTTAAATTAGTAAATACAGGATCGCTAAAGGTAGCACTATCGGCGTAGCAATCTTGCATAGCCTTTACGTCTTTATTTTGAAAGCTAGCGTAAAAGTGGCGGATCAATTCTTCATTTTGAGTCATAACAGCAACGTTTATCTGGTTTAGATGTAAGTTTTACCGGCCAAAATACCTTCTATTTTGTCCAAAAGATCATCAATGTCAAATGGTTTAGCAAGAAAACCATTTGGCTTGTATTCACCATGTTCAACATTTTGAGCTGTATATCTCGCAGATATCATCAATACAGGGATTTGATCCGTAGTTGCATCAGACCTAAGTGTTTTTAGCAATTCGCGGCCATCTCCATCAGGCAACATGATATCAAGAATAAGTAAATCCGGTTTAAGCTGCTCAATATGAAACATCATATCTGCGCTCTTGTTAAGGCCTGTTACATTATATGCTTCACTTTGTAAAATCAAGGTGATCACATCAAGGATAGCGTGATTATCCTCAATAACAAGTATGTTTTTGTAAATTGTAGAGCCTTTTGCCAAAATAGAGATATTTAGTAGTACAAATATATTCAAGTAGAATGATTTGTTTATTGTTTATTTGAGAAATTTGAACAAATTATTGCAATAGTATGCCTAATGGTTACTGCTGCGACGTTAAAATAATCTGGGAGTTTCATTGAACCTTTTTACATTATTAAAGTCCAAGAATAGAGTTTTAGGTTAGAATGGGTGTGGTTGTGGCGACTATGCCCTTTCTTATTTCAAATGAGGTTTGTATGTAGTTGTATTTACAATCGCTTTAAGCTCTTGTAAAATGGCATACAGACCAAAATTTGTCCGGTTTACATAAATAAAATGCTTAACGCCCCTTGCTTGTTTAAACTCAGCCATCTTAGAAATCTTTTCGCCATAGGAATATAGCCGTGCAAAAAAATCCGGATTGTCAAAATTAAATACTTCGCTTGTATATGGCCTCGCGAATAGTTCAATCATTTCACGATAAGCATGATAATAGAATTCGATCTGTTCAGCATTATCTTCCTTATGAATCATTTCTAGTTTTCGAAATGCTTCAATTGTTTTAGCTTTATCTTTAATCACATCAGTAGATATGAGTGAGAAAAAGGGATAATAGAAGTCATCGGGCATTTCTTTGATGCATCCAAAATCGATAACCCCTAGTTTTTCTTCCGGAGTGATCAAAAAATTTCCGGGATGTGGATCAGCATGAACTGCTCTTAATTCGTGTTGCTGGAAATTATAGAAGTCCCAAAGGGCCTGACCAATTTTATTTCGTAATTCCTGTGAAGGTTTTGTCTTTAAAAATTCTTTTAGATGATGACCATCTATCCAATCCATCGAGATTATTTTCTTTCCCGACAGTTCCGGGTAGTAAGTTGGGAAAACAACATTATTTAAATTTTTACAGGCTTCAGAAAACTCGATAGAACGTTTTACTTCCAGTTCATAGTCGGTTTCTTCTAATAAGCGCTCTTCAACCTCTTTAATATAAATATTCAATTCTTTCTCGCTCATACCTAATAAACGAAAAGCAAAGGGCTTTACCATTTTAAGATCAGAAGAGATGCTATCGCCAACACCTGGGTATTGAATTTTCACTGCAAGTTTTTTCCCCTTTAATTCAGCAGTATGAACTTGGCCGATTGATGCGGCATTGGTTGATCTGAGATTAAATTTGTCGTAGATTTTTTCTGGAGTTTTCCCAAAGCTTTTGGTAAAAGTTCTTACAATAAGTGGCCCTGACAGTGGAGGAGCATTATATTGTGATTGTGTAAACTTATCAATATAAGATTTAGGCAGGATATTTTTATCCATGCTTAACATTTGGGCAATCTTTAATGCACTTCCTTTTAGTTCACTAAGTGATTTATAAATGTCTGTAGCATTGTCTTCATTTAACTCATCATTAGTCAGTTGTGGATTAAATAGTTTCTTAGAATAGTGTTTGATGTAGTTGCCACCGATCTGAAATCCTGTTTTTACAAATTTTGCTGACCTCTGCGTTTTAGTTACCGGGATACTGCTTTGCTCTTTCATTTGATCTTAAAATCTCATCTTCTCTTTAAAATGCCCGTTCCTTGAGAGGAACTTTCCATATTCCAACAGATTGTCGATAGGTGATCTTTGAAATAGGTCAAAGGTTACATTTATGCCTTTTTCTATTGCCTCATCAGTTTTTTCAAATCCCGTACTATCATCACTAACCCAGAATTTTACTATAAAAGCAAATTGAATCCAAAGGGCGTCTTTATACCTTTTGCTGAAAAATTTTCTTTCTGCCAATTCTCCTGTTTCCAGGCCTTCGTTCAAGATCTCTTCAGCAAAATGTTCAAATATTGGTTTTACTCCCGAAAGTGCGTCAGGGGTCGAGAATCTATCTTTAGTTGTTTTAAGGCTATAAATTACAAAGCTTCTTTGCTTTTTGAGTACTTCAACATAGCTATAGAAAAAAGCAAGGATTTTATCTCTGGATGAGTACTCGTTCCAGACCTCCTGCTGCTGTAAAGTACCAATGGTTTCTACTATTAATTCTACCCATATAATCTTTTCTATACTTTCAAAAGAGGCGTAAAACTCATAAAAATCGGACTCAGATATCTTTAATTTTTTAACAAAACTATAAACTGATTTAGGTTTCTCATCGTTCATTAAAACGTAATCGATGTAACCATTTCGAATTTGCTGAGCAGTTGCCATTTCCTTTTTATTTATATAACGTATAAGTAGTTAGCATGTTTCAAAAACCAATTAAAGGTATTGAATTATTCTATCATCGTTTTGTAATAAAACGTTGAACGGAGCTGGATTTTACAGGCCTAAACGATGTTTTCTTAAGGTGTCCTTTGCAATATCATATCCCGCATCAGCATGCCTTATAACCCCCAGTGCCGGATCATTATGTAGCACACGTTTAATTCGCGCTTCAGCATCGGCAGTACCATCAGCAACTATTACCATTCCAGCATGTATGGAATATCCAATTCCAACTCCTCCACCGTGATGAAGTGAAACCCAGCTTGCTCCACCAGCGGTATTAATTAATGCGTTAAGAATGGGCCAGTCTGCCACAGCATCTGAACCATCCAGCATTGCTTCTGTTTCCCGGTTTGGCGAAGCAACAGAACCTGTATCTAAATGATCTCTACCGATTACAATCGGAGCTTTTACCTTTCCTTCGGCCACTAATTTATTAAATGCAACGCCAGCTTTTTCGCGTTCTCCCTGTCCAAGCCAGCAAATTCTGGCAGGTAAACCCTGGAATGCAATTCGTTCCTGGGCCATGGTAATCCATTGTTTTAAACTTTCGTTTTCAGGAAATAATTCGAGGATCAATTTGTCTGTTTCGTAAATGTCTTGTGAATCCCCGCTTAAAGCCGCCCATCTAAAAGGACCTTTGCCCTCACAAAAAAGTGGACGAATATAAGCTGGAACGAAACCAGGGAAGTCAAATGCATTTTTAACACCGACTTCCAGTGCGCGCCCACGCAGATTGTTGCCATAATCAAATGTGATGGCTCCTCTTTTCTGTAATTCCAGCATTTGCCGCACATGCTTAGCCATTGTAGCATAAGAGCGCTCTACATACTTATCAGGATTTGCAGTACGCAAAGCATTGGCTTCCGAAACACTCAATCCTTCAGGGAAGTATCCAATTAAAGGGTCGTGTGCCGAAGTTTGATCAGTTAAAGTATCAGGTGTAATACTTCTATCTATCAATCGCTGTAATAATTCAACTGCATTACAAACCACACCGATGGATAATGCTTTACCTTCTTGTTTGTATTGCAATGCCCTGTCAATTGCAGCATCTATGTTATGTTCAATTTCGTCGATGTAACGAGTTTCTAATCTTTTCTGAATGCGCCATTCTTCGACTTCAGCTGCCAGGCATACACCCATGTTCATTGTTATTGCGAGTGGTTGGGCACCCCCCATACCCCCAAGTCCAGCCGTAACATTTAAAGTGTTTTTTAAGTTACTGCCAAAGTGCTTTTTTGACAATGCCGAATAGGTTTCATAAGTGCCTTGTACGATGCCCTGCGAGCCTATATAAATCCATGAACCCGCTGTCATTTGACCATACATCATCAAGCCCTTATCTTCCAGCTCATCAAAGTGCTGTTGGGTAGCCCATTTTGGTACTAGTTGGGAGTTCGATATCAATATCCTTGGTGCATCTTTATGCGTTGGTAATATTCCTACTGGTTTGCCAGACTGTATTAACAGCGTCTCCGTGTCTTCCAGGTTTTGTAAAGCTTTAATGATTAACGCTAAGGCTTCTTTATTTCTTGCTGCTTTGCCTCTGCCACCGTAAACAATAAGCTCTTCCGGACGCTCTGCAACCTCTGGATCAAGGTTATTCAATAACATTCGCAACGCGGCTTCCTGTACCCACCCTTTGCAGGTTAATGTGGTGCCGATTGGTGTATTTTTTTTACTGAGATCAAGATTTAAATTCATAAAAAGGCTGCGGAAACCCACTCATCGCCTAAGCGTGGGTGGGGGGAAAGCAGCTATCCCCTAATTTTAAAATTAAAATATTACTATTGTTTTTAGTCAATATAGCTATTGTTTTTAGTTATTTAATTAAGTCCGTACATTAGTATTGTGAAATTGGTATTGAAAATAAAATTGCTTCCAACTGCTGAACAAACCGAGTTGCTTCTGGAAACCTTTCGGGAAGCAAACCTTGCTTGCAATGCGATTTCTGAGGTCGCTTGGGAAAAGCGTATTTTCAATAAATTCAAACTCCATTACCAGCTTTACGATTCTTACAAAGGTAAATTTGGGCTTTCTTCCCAAATGCTTGTACGCGCATTTACAAAAGTTGCCCATGCTTATAAATTGGATAAGAAAACCAAACGCGCTTTTAAAACAATGGGAAGCATTACTTATGATGCGCGTATCATGACATACAAGCAGGATCATGTGGTCTCTTTGTGGTGCATAGGTGGTCGTCAAAACATTCGCTTTATTTGTCACAACCCCGATTATATTCCATACCTCAAAGGTGAAGCTGATTTGGTTTATAAAAAAGGCAAATTCTTTCTTTATCAAACCCTGGACATTCCAGAACCAGCTGCACAGGATATATCGGGATTTATCGGTGTTGATTTTGGATTGACCGATATAGCCGTTACCTCTGATGGCGGTAAACACTCCGCTGACTGGATGAATCAATACAGAGAAAAAAGACAAAAGGTTCGTAGTTCTGTTCAACGCAAAGGCACACGCAACTCCAAAAAGTTGAGCAAACGGCTTAGTGGCAAGGAACGAACTACATCTGCTATAATCAACCACACCATTTCCAAATCGATTGTAAAATCCGCTAAGGATCAAAGAAAAGGAATTGCTATTGAAAACCTGACGAACATCCGATTTAGTTCTAAACCGAGAAATAAAAAGTTTAGAACAAAACTTGGTCGTTGGTCTTTTGCACAGCTTCGTTCTTTTCTGGAATACAAATGTCGTTTGAATGCTGTTAAGCTGGTCGTTGTAGAACCTGGATACACTTCTCAAACCTGTAATTACTGTAGATACATTGGTAAAAGAACCAATAAGGTTTTTAAGTGTACAAATAAAAATTGCAAAGTGGATGTGATCGATGCGGACTTTAATGCTGCTCAAAACATTGCTTTGCTTGGGGTTGCTGTAAATCTGCCCGAAAGATACGATAGGTATAGTTGTACTGTACATTATTGATGTCTAAAGCCCAATCCATCACAAAGTGCGGTTGGGTAGTTTACAATAGCAGTCATATAAAGGCAATGTTACCAGACAAATGTATATAATTATATAGAATTGGTTAAGTTTGGTTTTTGAAATTGAAAGAAAAGGTTTTACATATCAATAAAGCTATCTCGATCGTTTTGTTAATGGTCTTTTCCATTGCACTTACGCCATTTAGCATTCTTCATAGTCATCATGAGGAGGAGACACAATGTGCAAAAAATGGAGAGACCTGTAAACATCAATTTCACGTGCGCACGCATGCTGATACTTGTTTAATATGTGCGGCTCATTTCGAAAAAGACTACATCACCACTCACTCTCATTACACTTTATATCAGGTTAGCAAATCTGGTTTAAAACCTGTAGAGGCAATCAGCAATTCTTATGCTGACTTAATCCGTTTAGGGTTAAGAGGCCCACCGATAGCTTAATATTTCTTTAATTTATTACTTGTCATGACGCTGCATGGATTTTGTGCGTTGCATCATRATTTTATACACTCAATTGAAGCCGACTTGAACATTCAGGGAGGTTTGTAATCATATAATTATATTCATGAAAAAGATACAATTTTTAATAGTTGTACTACTATATACGTTTTTCTCTGCAACTGGTTTTGCTGCTGAATTAATAGAATTGAAAGGTAAAGTTGTGGATGCAGAAACCCAACAACCGTTACCAGGGGCATCGATTTTAATTCCAGACCTTCGGGTTTCTGTTATGACGAATGAATCGGGTGAATTTACCTTAAAAAATGTACCCGCTCGCGGAAGCTTCCTTGTACAGATTAGATATGTAGGTTATCAAACAATAACCCAAATTGTCGACTTTAAGAATGTAGGGTCGATGGAATTTGCCTTAAAGTCAAGCGTAATAGAGGGGCGGGAGGTAGTTATAACAGGATCGGCAAATAGTTCCGATAACAAAAAAAATAGCACCTCTATAGCAACCGTAAGCAAGGCTGATTTGCTGTATCGTCCTTCAACCAACTTAATAGATGCTATATCTCGTACACCTGGCGTATCTCAAATCACAACTGGAGCTGGAATATCAAAGCCGGTTATCCGTGGCTTAAGCTACAATAGGGTAGTTACACTAAATAATGGTGTTAAACAACAAGGACAGCAATGGGGAGATGAGCACGGAATTGAAATTGATCAATACAGTGCAGACAGGGTTGAAGTATTAAAGGGCCCGGCAAGTTTAATGTATGGATCTGACGCTTTAGGTGGGGTTATTAATATCCTTGATGCGCTACCGGCTCCAGAAGGGACCATAAAAGGAGAGTTTTTAACGAATTATGCCACCAACAATGGTTTGACGGGTAGCTCATTAATGCTTCAAGGTAACGAAAACGGATTTGTTTATAGAGCAAGGGGTTCGTATAAAAATGCTTATTCTTATCAAACACCAACAGAATATGTTCCCAACTCAGGATTTAATGAATCTAACTTTGAAGGACAGATCGGGTTAAACAAAAGATGGGGTTATGCGCATTTGGATGCATCGAGTTTCCGCACTAATATTGGGTTCTATGAACCGGCGAGAAATGAAGATGGGCAACTTGTGAACGAAGATGGAGCTCCATTTACAGATGAGCAGAATAAAGACAGGACGCTAGCATTTCCAAAACAAGATGTCCGTCATTATAAAGTTGCCTTAAACAGTAATATTTTATTAGGTGAAGGCAGTCTAAAAGCAACTTTGGGCTATCAGCACAATTTAAGAAGAGAACTGGAGGCGGCAGAGGAAGATCCCGCTTTGTTTTTAAATAGTTATACCTATAGCTATGATTTAAAATACTCTTTTAATGAAGTGAATGGCTGGGCTCCTGTAGTAGGTGCTTCGGGCGAATTCATTCATAGTTTAAATACAGGTGGACAAGAGCAGCTAATCCCAGATTTTGACAGTCAGGCATTTGGAGGGTTTGCTTTTGTTAAGAAAACATGGGACAAAAACACTTTTAACATTGGTGCCAGGTTCGATTATAGAAAAATGATCGGCAAAGATTTTCATACTGATGATGTAGATTTTGGTGCGTTTAGCAACAAATTTTCGCACATTACCGGGGCCCTTGGCTATACCCATGAATTTAATGATGCATTAAGTTTTAAGGCTAATGCCGGAAGCGCTTTTAGAGCACCAAATATTGCAGAGTTATCATCTAACGGCGTACATGAAGGAGTATTTCGTTATGAGGTAGGTAATCCAAACCTTAAGCCAGAGCAGAGTTATCAGTTTGATGCCTCTTTTGATTACGAGAACAAGTATCTAAGTGCCAGTTTAGGTGGTTTTGCAAATTATATTAATGATTATATCTATTATAATACCAGCGGGGAAACGAAAGAAGTTGATGGCAGAAATTTCCCAGTCTACAACTTTGTTCAAGATAATGCCTTTTTAAGAGGTATAGAGGCCTCCTTAACATTACATCCTGTAAGTTTTATTCACTTAGAGAATGGATTCTCCTTTACAAGAGCCACCAATCGTACTACTAAGGAATCTCTGCCCTTTATTCCTGCGGCAACTTTACGCAACGAATTGCGTTTCGAGCCAAAAATAAATGGCACCGAACATTCTTATCTTTCTGTTGGTATTGATAATTTCTTTAAACAGAGTAAAATTGACAGTTTTGAACAGCCTTCATCTGGCTACACGCTTTTAAATGCAGCAATTGGAACAACCGTTAAGTTGAGTAAAACTCAAGATATTACGGTTTATATTGCTGGTAAAAACTTGCTGGACAAAGCTTATTATGATCACTTAAGTCGATTTAAGCCTGGAAGGTTAAGTGATGAAGACCCAACTCTTGGTATCTATAATCAGGGACGAAATGTTACATTTGGAGTGAACATCCCGTTTACTTTAAAAAAGTAACCCATTGATGAGGAAAATAAGAGAGGGGCAAATATCAAATTTGCTCCTCTCTTATTTTTAAGTTATCATACTCCCTTATATACATTTAAAAACTGTACAGATTTTTGTATTTCTATGGAAAGTAGTCTGTCATTTTCATGGGCCGGAATTTCTTGCCTGAAAGCAAAAATCAACTTCTCCAGTTCAGGAGAAGTTTTAAGAGGTCTCCTGAATTCTAAAGCCTGCGCTGCGGTTAACAGCTCAATTGCAAGAATTCTTTCTAAATTATTTACAACCCTCAAGCATTTAGTTGCTGCATTTGCACCCATGCTCACATGGTCCTCTTGCCCGTTACTAGATACGATGCTATCTACGGATGCCGGTGTGCACAGTTGCTTGTTCTCGCTGGCAATGGATGCCGCAGTGTATTGCGTTATCATCAGCCCTGAATTTAACCCTGCATTTTTAACCAGAAAAGGAGGTAAGCCTCTTTGTCCGGAGATCAGTTGAAAAGTTCTTCTTTCGGAGATTGATCCAAATTCTGCTAAAGCAAGACACATAAAATCCAGCGTTAATGCCAATGGTTGCCCATGGAAGTTACCGGCAGAAATGATCCTGTCCTCATCCGGAAAAACATTCGGATTGTCTGTTACCGAGTTAATCTCCGTTTCAAAAACAGATTGTATATAATTAATGCTGTCTTTACTTGCTCCGTGGACCTGGGGTACACACCTAAACGAATAAGGATCTTGCGTTTGTTTGCCTTTTTGCTTAATCAATTCACTCCCTTCTAGCCATTTGCTAATATTAGCAGCAGTTTGAAGCTGGCCTACATGAGGCCTTATGAGATGACTAAGGTCATCAAATGGATCTATTCTGCAATCAAAACTATCAATAGAAGTAGCTGCTATGGCATCTGCCCACTTTGCAAGATGCTGCGCTTTAGAAATGCAGTAAATTCCATAGGCACTCATAAATTGAGTGCCATTTATTAGCGCAAGCCCTTCTTTCGATTGTAGAACGAGTGGCTGCCAGCCCAATGTAAGGTACAGATCAGCAGTTGCAATCTTTTCTCCTTTGTAAATTACACTACCTTCACCTATTAGTGGTAAAGCAAGGTGTGCCAGAGGAGCTAAATCTCCAGATGCACCTAAAGATCCCTGGGTATAGATTACAGGTAGAATGTCGTTGTTGTAAAAGGCTATAAGTCTTTCAACCGTAGTTAATGCTATTGCAGAATGTCCATAACTAAGCGATTGTATTTTCAGTAAAAGCATTAGCCTTACAATTTCTGCAGGAACTTCTTCTCCCGTTCCGCATGCGTGAGATAGAAGTAAGTTATGCTGTAATTGAGATAGCATTTCGGCCTCGATCTTTACATTTTGTAAATATCCAAAACCCGTATTTATTCCATATATCGGAGCGTCATTATGATTTAATTTATCGTCCAAATACTTTCTGCACTTTTCAATTTTTTCAATAGCACTGTCAGATAGTTCGATGGTTTGCTTTTCGGCGATGATTTTTGTGATCTGGGCAAGGCATAACCTTTCCTGACCTAAATAATGAATGCTCATTCTTTGTTTATATTTTAGCAAAATTATAAATAATGCTTAAGTTTAGAACTTTCACTACCTTATTATTGTTTCATTTTAAAACTAACCTATGTTAAAAACAATATCCTTATCCTTCTTTCTTTTATTCTGTGCAGCTGCCTCAGTATTTGCTCAAAAAACAGATACCATTTCCATCAACTTAGAAAATGTTAAATATGCTTATCCCGTAAAATATTTTGCCGTTAATACAGAGGGGCAAGACCTTCGCATGGCTTATATGGATATTCCTCCAACCCAACTTAATAACGGAAGAACAGTGGTGTTGTTTCATGGTAAAAACTTTGGAGGATATTACTGGACAAATGTTATAAAAGCACTCACAAGCAGAGGGTTTAGGGTTATTGTACCCGATCAGATCGGGTTTGGTAAGTCGTCAAAGGCCTTTATCCATTATAGCTTTCATCAAATGGCCAAATGGAATAAAGAGTTGTTGGATGGTTTAGGTATTACAAGAGTTAGTGTTCTGGGCCATTCTATGGGGGGCATGCTGGCTACCAGATTTGCACTAATGTATCCTGAAAAAACCGAGAAACTATTGCTTGAAAACCCTATTGGATTAGAAGATTATCGTCGTTTTATACCTTATTCGACTACCGAAGAACAATATAAAAGGGAATTAACAGCAACCGCTGAAAGCATTAGGAAATATTATCAAGGGTCTTATTTTACTGTTTGGAAAGCCGAGTATGAGGAACTAGTCCGTATTGCCGGAGGAGTAACCTATAGTGGTGATTTTCCACGGTGGGCAAAAGTTGCAGCCATGACGTATACTATGATCTATGAACAGCCTGTGGTTTATGAATTCTATAACATTAAGGTGCCAACAGTACTGTTTATTGGTAAGGAAGATAAGACCATAGTTGGAAAGGGGCTGCTTAGTCCTGATCAACAAGCTTTATACGGACAATATAAACTTTTGGGTAAACAGACTGCTGCTAAAATACCAGGTGCGAAAATTATTGAATTCGAAGCTTGTGGCCATATTCCACATATAGAAATATCTACTGAATTTAATGTAGCGCTATTGGGTAGTTTATAATGTTTTCTTTGCCGGATTCTGTAAAAATATTTTAGATAAGATGTTGTATAGTTCAGGATGTTTTACATTAAACTGTTCAGGTTTTTCAAAGAAATATTCTGAAACTACGGCAAAAAACTCTGCTTCATTGGTTATGGCATAAGGGTTAATATCTGATTTGCCATTTTCAATGCGCTGTATCTCCTCATGGATCATTTTAACCCACGGAATGGTATACTCGTGTTTTAATAAGTTCTCAGGTACTCCATCGGTTGCTCCGTCAGACTTGTCCAGCAAATGAACAAACTCATGAATTGCAGTGTTCTCTTTATCTGCACTATTTGAAAAACCTTGAAGAAGGGCAGATCTCGATAAGATCATCTGCCCGTTCATAAATCCGTTACCTACCATCCCCATAACCCTTCTTTCTCCACCTTCGTATTGAAATTCAGTATTAAAGGTGTCTGGATATAAAACTACATTGCTTAAATTATTATACTTCCAGTTGTCAAAACCAAAGACTGGAATAATGGCACTCGAAGCAATTAAAAGTTTATCTAAAACGGTAATCTCAGTTCCAACACCTTCAATTCGGACGTAGCTTAAAAACTCGGAAAGTTTCTGTTCAAATCTGGGTTTATCGTCTACTTCCAGTTGTTGATAATAATTTACATTCTTAAATAACAACTGTTTATCCCACTCGCTTAAGGTCACATAATTATGGCGGTTATCTTTTCTAAGTATAAAATAAACTACCAGAAGTAATATTGGGATAAGAATAAATAAACCTTCCATTTATTATGCTTCCAGAATTTCTAATTGAGTAATCACCTGATCTTGAGTAACCGGATAAGGAACATCATTAACAGCACTCTGATAAACTGCCTCGAATAAAGGTAGGTAGCTTCCTCTTAAAGAAGGTACTGAGTGCACCGTTTTATTTCCTTGCTCATCAATTAATGTCAATTTGCCTTCTTTTCCTTCAGGTTCAATTCCATAGGCGCTGTCAGAAAGTTTCATTCTTTTTAACAGCTGCTCTTCTTGAATATCAGTTCTTTCTTTATGTAAAGATCCTTTTTCACCATGTAATACAAAAGCTGGAAGTGGATCAACCAATAGCAAATTAGAGTGGACAAAAACATTGACACTATTTGGGTAACCTAAATGGATAGAAAAGTAATCATCAACTTTAGTATCCTTACGGTTTTTGCCTAGAATTTTATGAAATGTTTCTGGTTTTCCGAATATGCTAATTGCCTGATCTAATAGGTGCGGTCCAAGATCATACATTAATCCGCTTGCTGCTATGGGTTCCTCTTTAAAGGTTTTAGGTCCTATGGCTAATCTATATCTATCATAGCGGAAGTGAACTTCGTTCAGTTTTCCAAGCTTTCCACTTTCTATAACTTCACGTACAGCTATGTAATCACTATCCCATCTTCTGTTTTGGTAAAAGAATATTTTTTTACCCATACGGTCAGCCAATTCGAAAAGTTCCTTTGCTTCTGCTGATGTAGCAGTGAATGGTTTTTCTACTAAGATATGCTTTCCAGCACTTAGCGATTTGGTAGCATAATCAAAATGGGTATAGTTCGGCGTGTTTATAATGATAAGTTCAATAGCTTCATCAGCTATTAAGTCGTCTATTGTATTATAACTAATTACACCAGGATAATCATCCGCGGCTTGTTTTTGGTTGCGTTCAGTTACAGCATGTAATTTAAAACCTGGGTGTGCATCAACAAAAGGGGCATGAAATACCTTTCCAGACATTCCGTAGGCCATTAAGCCTGTTATAATTTTTTTTTCCATTTTAATATAAATTTCCTTTTAATCCTTCGAAGCTATTATAACCTCCGTAACATTGTGCTAAAAATAAGAAATCACTTTACTAAACGCTTAATATTATTGTAATAAAGCTTCATGTCTAATTGTATCTTTGTAATATGAAACCTGCAGAAATACATGCGAAATGGAAAATTTTGCAACAAAAGATAGCACAGGAATTTGATTCTGATGTACCTGATCTAAAAGTTATACTGTTTTTGATTGGTGTTCAGGAGTTAGGGAAAGGTCCGGGAAAATATAGTAAACGTCAAAAAGAGGAGCTAATGCATATTGCCACCTGTCGTTTATTAAGTGAAATGGGATTCTACGAGTTAGAAGGATTGGATCAGGACGGATGGCCTCATTGGAAACTTGTAAAGCCGGTTCCTTCGTTTGCAATGATGGAGCAGGAATTACTCCTTAAATCCCTTGCTATACATTATTTTGAAGATATCTACCAATAGGAAGAATATCATAAAAAGTAAAAAACCCGAAGTACATAGTACGACGGGTTTTTATTTTATAGGTAGATGTAAATGTTCTTATTTGCCTTGTTGTTGAGCTTCTTTTTTCAATTGATCGTTAGCAACGATAACAACTTCAACTCTACGGTTAGCAGCTCTTCCTTCTTCAGTTGCATTATCAGCAATTGGCTCAGAGAAACCTTTACCTAAAGTGATCAAACGTGATGAAGGAACACCTTGAGAAACTGCATACGCTTTAACAGCGGCAGCTCTTCTTTCAGATAATGCCATGTTATAGGTTTCAGTACCTTTGTTATCAGTATGACCAATAACTTTAATGTCAGTTCCAGGATATTGATTTATTGACCCAGCTAAAGATTTAATATTTGTTTTAGCCTGAGCAGTTAAATCTGATTTGTCAAAACCAAAAAGAATACCACTATCAAACTTAACGATAATACCTTCACCCTCACGGATAACTTCAGCATTTGGGATAGCATTCTGTATTTCAGCAGCTTGTTTATCCATCCTTTTACCAATAAATCCACCGGCTGTACCACCAACTGCAGCACCAATAATAGCACCTACCGCTGTATTACCCGCTTTTTTACCGATAATAGCACCAATCACACCACCCGCTGCAGCTCCAATACCTGCTCCTTTTTGTGTTTTTGTTAAACTATCGCAACCTTGAAATGCCATTGCACCAAGAGAAAGAGCGATACTAAATGTTGCTATTTTAAATTTTGAAGTAATCATAATATAATTGTTTGTTTTACTTTGAGCCTAACTCAAACCTAATGCCAGTTTTATTGTTTCATATTTTTATTGTCCTGCACCGTCAATTTTTGCAAACATAAATGTTACAAAAGGACAATGGCGTATTTTAATTTGTATGAAAGCGACCAAAATTCAGTACAACCACCTATTATTCTGAAAAATATTCTTCTAATTCTTTCAAGGTGTTTTCATCTGTAAGAAAATCTTTAATTACCAGGCCTTTTTCTAAAAGAATAATCCTGTCACAAACATCTGTAACGTGATTTAAGTCGTGACTGGATATTAGCGTTGTCATTTTGTGCTCCTGTTTCAAATTCTTAATTAATGATTTTAACCGAATTTGAGTAGTAGGGTCAAGATTAGCAAAAGGCTCATCCAATATTAACAATTCGGGGTTCTGCATAAGCGCTGCGGCAATACCAATCTTATTTTGATTGCCCTTTGAAAAATCACGAATATATTTGCCTTTATTAAGGATTTCATCATTAAAGAACTCAATGTATTGATTTAGATAATCCATTACATGGGCCGGACTAAAATTATGCAGACCTCCAATAAAAGTAAAATACTCTTCGGCAGTTAAATAATCTATCAGAAAACCCTCATCAAGATAAGATGCTGTGTAGTCTTTCCATTTATCGTGTTTTGCAACATTCTCTCCTTTGGACAGGATCTGACCTGCATTTGGGCGAATCAGATCAAGCAGCATTCGAAATAGCGTTGTTTTTCCTGCTCCGTTATTTCCTACCAGGCCGATGGTTTCTCCGGCATTGATCTGTAATTCTTCAATATTTACGACGGTTTTATTCCCGTATATCTTTTTTAGATTTGAAATTTCTAGCATCATGGTTATTCTCTAAAGCCTTCGGCAATGTTATATTTTCTTTTATTAAATTGATTCACTAAAAAGGTTACCCAGAATTCCCGGGTTAAAAGAGCAAGGACACCCAATGTTCCCAATGCAGCAAGGCCCCAATAAGGGTGATCAACAAAGAAGAAAGGCAAGAATATTACATAAGGTAGCAAGAAATAAGGTAATCCTAAAACCCACTGACTTGCGCCCACCCCCTGAAAGTTAAATGTTGCAGCTTTGGTCAGGTCTATTGCCCTATAGTTGCGAGTTGCAAAATAGAGAACTATTATAGTTCCTATGCCAATATTGTATAGATAAGCAGCAAACTGAACAGCCAAAATCTTCCAGCTGATAAACCCGTAAAGACTTATGATCAATGTGGTAAAACTGGACATTACAGTGAATAGTAAAAACTTAGCTTTAATGAATTTTCTAAAGTCAATTTTGTTAACCAATAGCCCGTCAAAATGAGCGGCCTGCCAGCCAAACATAAATTGACCGTAAATACTAATTACACTGCCAGTCATAAAAACAGCAGCAAATAGCATGGCGGCAAAATTGTCCTTCTGTAAAAAATCTTTCTTGTAAAAAAGGAAGCCATAAAAAACAAAGATCACACACATAATGAGGCTAGATCGTGTCCTTTTATGTCTAAGAATTAATTTTAGCTCTAGGGCAACTAAAGTGCCTATTTCTCCAAAACGACCAAGGATAGGGTAATCCGTACTCGTTTTTTTCTCTTCATTTTTACTTAACTCCTCTGTATATAAGTTATTACGAAGATATCTGGAGTTCACAAGAAATATCACCAGGGCAATCCCACTAAACCCTAGCGCAACTAAAGGATGTAAAGAAATCACATTAAATATGCGGTTCGATATTGCCGAAATAGAAAAAACTTTAAAATACTCTAATAGCCCCAGTGTCAAAATTGAAGCAAGCATTATAGGTATAACCTTTAAATTGGATATACTCATTCTCTTTATGTAAAGCGCTGCGTAATTATTAAAAAGTGTAAGGGAAATAATAGAAACAATATACATTATTGCTACAAGTGAACCATGCACATCGGCTATTGCGGTTACACAAAAGGGAACGAATAAGAATAACGGCAAAATATTAAAAGCAGAAAATAATGCTCTTGCATTTAAGAAGTTAACTATAGTTTGTTTTGAGATTTTTAGATGTAAATAAGGTATAATACTCAGGGTGGGTAAATCCTGTAACTGAAGCCTCATCATCATTTCGATGGCAAAATAATATAAAATAAACCCATTAAATACACCGAATATATCTTTTCCAGGGAAGGATTTTTCAATCAGAATCTCGAGGCTAAGTCCGGCAATAACTGCTACTGCAAGCAAATACAGAAGGATAAAGCCAATAAAAATTTGTGCAGCAATGGATCCCCCTTTATTCTTAGAGCGCCAAAAGGCTTTCCATTGATGATGTAGAAAAGTGATGAGCATATTAATAATTGTATTTGTTTTTCCAGTTCTGTTTTAGTTTTTCTCTTAATTTTTCCTCAGCCGGATTTTTACCGGGGTCGTATAATTTGGTTCCGCTAATTTCTTCCGGAAGGTATTCCTGAGCGGAGAAATTTCCCTCATAAGCGTGCGAATATTCATAATCTTTACCGTATCCAATATTTTTCATGAGCTTGGTTGGTGCATTCCTGATATGTAGTGGGACTGGTAAGTTACCTGTTTGTTTCACCAAAGCCTGAGCTTTATTTATCGCTTCGTAAGAAGCATTGCTTTTTACCGAAGATGCCAGATAGGTAACTGCTTGAGAGAGGATAATCCTGGCTTCTGGATACCCTATCACATTTACTGCCTGAAAGCAATTGTTTGCAAGTAGCAATGCGTTTGGATTGGCATTGCCTATGTCTTCCGATGAAAGGATTAGTAGCCTTCTGGCAATAAACAAAGGATCTTCGCCACCTTCAATCATTCTAGCCAACCAGTAAACAGCCGCATTTGGATCGCTTCCTCTTATAGATTTAATGAAAGCCGATATAATGTCGTAGTGTTGTTCACCAGCCTTATCATACAAGGCAAGATTCTGCTGAGCATGAGCCAGAACGTTTTCATTATTCAACGTTAATTTATTGCCACCAATTCCATTAACTGCAATCTCCAAAACATTTAATAACTTTCTGGCATCTCCGCCAGATAACCTGATCAATGCTTCATGCTCTTTAATGGTGATCTTCTTTTCTTTTAAAACAACATCCTTTTTAATGGCGGTCTGTAATAAACCAGAGAGCTCTTCCTCATTCAGTGCTTTTAAAATATAGACCTGGCATCTGGAAAGCAAAGCTGAGATTACCTCAAAAGAAGGGTTTTCTGTTGTGGCTCCTATTAGCGTTACCAGGCCCCGTTCAATATATCTTTTACTCCTGAGTTTATAGCACTTAGATTAAAGAATGGACGATCAAGTGTTTGAGAAATGATATATGCAAGGGTAGTTTTGCCAACACCGGGAGGACCCCAAAAAATCATTGAGGGTAATTGTCCGCTTTGTATGGCCTTTCTTAGTACAGCATCAGGCCCCACTAAATGTTTCTGGCCGACATATTCGTCCAGATTTTGCGGACGCATGCGTTCAGCTAAAGGAGGGAGGTTTTGCATAAAAGTAAAGATACAAAACCCCAGTTTAAAATATCATAGTTTTATACTATGATCCCGTGTTTTTAGCGGGCTTTTTCTTCCAGAATTTACGTTTTGGTTTGTCGTGGCGAACAGGTCTTTCCGAAGAATCAGCTGCACTTTCCAGAGGGGCTTCACCAAGATGTTCCGGTAAAGACATTCTTTCTATTTGTTTTTCAATCAATTTTTCAATGCTTGCCAGTTTACGCTTGTCCCTGTTATTAACCAGAGTAATTGCAGTACCTTTAGTTGCAGCCCTGGCAGTTCTTCCAATACGGTGTACATAGTCCTCTGCATCGTGAGGTACATCAAAATTAATTACCAGATCAATTCCTTCTACATCAATACCACGACTTAGAACATCTGTACCAATTATTATAGGCAATTGTCTGTTTTTGAATTTTAATAATATGCTTTCTCTTTCCTTCTGGCCAAGATCCGAATGAAAAGCTTCAGCTTTAAGTCCCAGGTTTCTAAAAACTTTACCCAGGTTTTTTACCTTTTCTTTTGTCGATGCAAAAACAATAATGCTCTTATACTCATCTGTTTTTAGAATAGAAGAAAGCAATGGCACTTTTTGTTCATCATGTATCAGATAAACCTGTTGCGATATCCCTTCCGCCGGCTTAGATAGGGCTATGTTAATTTGTTCAGGGTGTTTTAGCAGTGTTCCTGCCAGCTTCCTGATCTTTGGAGGCATAGTTGCAGAAAACATTACAGTTTGTCTATTTTCAGGAAGATAGCTTACAATGCGCATAATGTCATCATAAAAGCCCATATCAAGCATCCTGTCCGCTTCATCCAATACCAAATGCTGCAATTGATCCAGCTTTAAAACGCCAGATGAAAGATGAGAAATCAGACGACCAGGAGTTGCAATAATAATATCCACCCCTTCACGCATCGATCTCTTTTGCTGTTCATAGGCAATCCCATCACCACCACCATATACAGTTAAAGAGCTGATGTTTGTGAAGTAAGAAAGCGCTTCAACCTGTAAATCTATTTGTTGAGCAAGCTCACGTGTAGGAGCAAGGATCAAAGTGTTATTATGACGTTCTTCTGTTCCGGCAATCATATTCATGATTGGCAGAAGGTAGGCTCCGGTTTTTCCGGTTCCTGTTTGTGCACAGGCAATTAAATCTTTTTTGCTTAAAATTAAAGGAATTGCCTGTTGCTGAATAGGTGTGGCATCACGAAAACCCATTGCCGATAACCCTTCAAACAAATCAGGGTTAAAATTAAAATCTTTAAAATCCAATATACTTTATGTTGTTTGCATTATCCGTATAAAAGTAACCTTTTTCTGCCACACATCAAACGGTTTTCTCTTCAACCTGAATTAGCTTTTTCATCTCCAGATTTCCATTGTATTGCGCACCGAATTCTATCTCCAGCGTTTCAGTTTTAATATCACCGTTTACTCTCCCCGTTTTTTTTATTTCAAGTTGGCTAACCTTTACTTTTCCGTTTACCGTTCCGTAAATAATGGCTGACGTAGTTTCAATATCACCTACAATAATGCCCTTTTCGCCCAAAATAATGCCATTTCCAGTCTTTACGTTTCCTGTTACTTTGCCGTCAATTCTTATAACCGATGCTCCTGTAAGCTCTCCGGTAACAACAAAACCGTCGCCTATTAATGTCGAAATTTCCTGTTGATTGATGTCTGGTATCTGAGACTGTTTGGTTTTCTTAAACATTATTCTATTGTTAAAAAAGATCTGGGATTGATTATTTTACCATTTTTATGGATTTCGTAATGTAAATGCGGACCCGTAGATCTGCCTGTAGAACCGATTTTTCCTATGTTATCGCCTGCTTTTACTTGTGTTCCTTCAGTGATTAATATCCTTGACAAATGACCATAGTAGGTTTCAAATCCATTGCCGTGATTAATCACAATGCAATTGCCATATCCACCTCTTCTACCAGCATAGGTTACCCGTCCGCTTGCAGTGCTTTTAACTATTTCACCACGTTTCCCCCTGAAATCTAGCCCTTTATGCGTCTCTACATTTTCTCCGGTAAAAGGATTTTCACGATGGCCATAGCCAGAAGTGATGGCTCCGAAATGGGGATAGCCCATTGGTGTAAAAGCCACATAGTCAATCATCTTATTAAGGTATCCTTCGTAGAACTCACCTATTTCTTCAACCGAAAGGATATCAGAATTCCCCTCGCCTCCTTCATTTTTAACAATGGTTTTTATACCTCTTGCTTTTAGAAATTTATTTATTGTAAGCAACTTCTTGTCGATGGACTCGTAGTGTTTTTTTAGGGCAGAAGTATCGAGAACTGTAGCTTCTTTTTTATTCTCCCGCAATTGCTTGCTCAAGAGTTCTTTTGATGATTCAACTAATGTCATATTGTATGACAGATAGATTATCATTCCAAGTAAAAAAACAAAAGTACCTAGTAATCCAAATACATATTTTTTCCAATGTAATATATAACTGCTTGGAACCTGTATTGGCTTATTTGAGTTCTGATTGTTGTTTACAAAGATGATGGTTGTTCTATCCTTCTTCCTTGCCATAGTTTAAGAATTTAAAATTTGTACGGATGCAAATATATCATTTTCAGGTTTATATAAAAGCATCCGTACAATTTGGCAAAGATATTAGTGCTACTTTTTCTTATCAGCGTAGCCAAATACTTTCTGTAACAAAGGTGTAGATCTGGCACCTATATTGTCTCTGATTTTCAGTTCTTCCTGGGCTACCTGTATAAACATTCCGTCGATAGCTTTTTGTGCTACATAGTCTGAAAGGTCTGTAGATACTGGTTTTACCAACGGAATCTTATTATACTGATTGGCGGCATCGCCCCAATATTTTGTAGCGCCAACCTTATTCAAACTTGTTGTAATAACAGGCTTAAATTTTTCCATCAGTTGAGCTGTTGTTACTCTTTTAAAATAATTAGTTGCAGCATCTTTGCTTCCAAAAAGTATGTTGGTGGCATCAGCAATAGTCATTTGTTTTATTGCAGATACAAATATTGGTTTAGCTTCTTTGGCTGCGTCCTCTGCTGCACGGTTTAAACTGGTAATTACATTATCTGCAAGAGAACCTAACCCAACACTGCGAAGCGTTTTCTCTACCTTTTGTGCCTCAGGAGGAAAGAGGATCTTAACGGCCATATTGCCTAAAAAACCATCCTTTGCCGAGAGCAGATCTGCTCCATGCGATGTGCCCAACTCCAAAGCTTGTTTAATCCCTAAGCCCATTTCACTTGTTGTTGGGGTGCCACCTGTTTGAACCTGATTTAATATCTTTCCAATTTGAGCCTGGCTCTGTACGTCACAACTGCTTAATGTTGCGGCACGAATTACCTGGTCAAAGCTTGAGTTCTGGCGGAAATCGGATTGCCTTAACAACATCCCAAATTCAGCAACCGCAGCGCTAAATCTAAAGTTGTTAGTGGTTTTGTCGAAAGCAATTCTATTGTCAATTACTGGTTGTTCAATTAGCTTGCTCACATTTCCATCTGGTTGTTTATAACGAAGTTTAACAGTTAACAATTCCTTATTATTTCCTGAAATGACAGGCTTGTCGTTTTTCTGGTATTTCAAATCATCTATACTACCCGAAAAAATGCTCTTTACACCAACAGGTATAACTTCATATAATGCTGTTACCGTGTGACCAGAGCCAAGTTCACCTGCATCCTTCTGGTCATCATTAAAATCTTTAGCTTTCAGCATGCGGTTTTCATAACCAATTAATCTGTAGGATTGTACTTTCGATGGATTAAATTCTATTTGCAACTTTACATCTTTAGCTATGGTAAATAATGTTCCGCCAAATTCATTTACTAAAACCTTCCTTGCTTCGGTGATATTGTCTATATAGGCATAGTTCCCATTTCCTTTATTTGCAAGCACTTCCATTTTACTATCCTTGTAATTTCCCATTCCGTAGCCAAGAGTGGTTAAAAAGATTCCGCTTTTGCGTTTTTTCTCAATGAGCTTTTCCATATCATCATCACTCGATGCACCCACATTAAAATCACCATCGGTAGCCAAAATCACCCTGTTATTTCCGCCTTTTATGAAATTTTCTGAAGCCACCTTGTAAGCCAGTTCAATACCTTGCCCGCCTGCTGTAGATCCCCCTGCACTTAATTTATCCAGTGCATCTTTGATTTTGATCTTCTGATCTCCAGGAGTGGAGGGTAAAACCAAACCTGCATTGCCTGCATATACTACAATGGCTACCTTATCTGAAGATCTAAGTTGTTCAGCTAATAATTTAAATGACGACACGAGTAAAGGAAGTTTATTTGCCTGGGCCATTGATCCAGACACGTCGATGAGGAATACCAAATTTGAGGCAGGTAACTTCTCAGTAGAAATTTTACGACCCTGTAAGCCTATCTTTACCAGTTTATGCATTGTGTTCCAGGGAGCATCAGCTATCTCGGTTACAATATTAATCGGATCTTTACCTTTAGGCTGCGGATAGTCATAATCAAAGTAATTCACCATTTCTTCTATTCTCACAGCATCAGCAGGAGGCAGGGCTCCGTTGTTAATGAACCTGCGTATATTAGTGTAAGATGCGGCGTCTACATCAATAGAAAATGTTGAAAGGGGGTTTTTTATGGCATCCCTGAATCGATTTTCGTTAATAGAAGCATAAGATTCTGATGATTCAGTAACTGGAAGCGAGTTCATTACAACGGTCGATTGGCTGATGCCTCTTATATGAACCGCTCCTCTTAATCCCGGAGCTGCCATTGCCTTTTGGCCATAACCAACTATAACTTCTTCTTTCAGAGAAATGCTCTCTTTTTCCAATTTAACATTTAAAACAGTACCGTTAATTTTTAACGTCAAAGGTTTATAGCCAATGTATTCAAATGTTAAAGTTTGTTCGTTTTCCGGAACTGAAATGGTATAAAACCCATTTTTATTAGTTGATGCACTAATCCTTTTGTCATGTGAAAACACATCAACGCCCGCGAGAGGTGTTTTGTCATTTCTGTCAGTTACTATACCCCTAATAGTCCTAACCGAATTTCTGGGAGCTTTGAATGCGGTAAACAGTAAAACAATAAATATTGGTAACAATAGCTTTTTCATAATCGTCTGTTTTTCTAAATGATGTAAGCTTTGCAGAAATTCCACACCAGTGTCGAAAAATATTTTTATACTTGAGAAAATTATACCTGAAAGACCCTTTGAAGTTCATAAAGAATAACGCCAAAATCCAGGAGCAGGACGACACTGCTTTAATTACGCGCTATAGGCAAAGCGGTGATCTGGAACCATTGGGTATACTTTATAACAAGTATATGCACCTTGTATTTGGTGTGTGTTTAAACTATTTAAAAGACGAGGAGCAAAGTAAAGATGCAGTAATGCAGATTTTTGAAGAACTTGTGGTTAAGCTCAAAATTCACGAAGTACAGAACTTTAAAAGTTGGTTGCATGTATTATCTCGTAACCATTGCTTAATGGCCCTTCGTAAGAATTCAAAAAATACAACCGTTTCATTAGAAGATACTTTTGTGGAAAACACAGATTTTGTGCATCTTGATATTGATGATACAAAAGAGACTAAACTTACCGTTATGGAAAAGTGTATGGAAACACTTCCCGAAGAACAGCGCGTAAGTGTAGACTTGTTCTATCTGCAAGAGAAATGTTATAAAGAAGTAGCGGATATTACCGGCTACGATATGCTAAAAGTTAAGAGCTATATCCAGAACGGTAAAAGGAACTTAAAAATTTGTATAGAAAAGAATAGTGGTGAATAACGATTGGTTAGATATAGCAGTTTTAGAAGATTATCTTGATGGTAAGCTTGATGCAAAGACTATGAACAGGGTAGAGCGTGAAGCGCTCGAGGATCCTTTCGTAGCCGAAGCGCTGGCTGGCTTAAGCATGTCGCCTAAGCGATCTCTTGAATCCCTTTCTTTGCTTCAAAAGCAATTGCATGAACGTGTTGCAGAGCATCATTCTGCTAAAAAAGCAACAGTAATAACTTGGCAACGCCTAAGTATTGCCGCTGCTGCTGCTGTGATATTTATTTCTGTTGGAATTATTTTCTGGATGAAACAGGTGAATTATCAGGAGATGGCATCCAAAAGACCTAAAAAGATTGATGTAAACATAGCTCCAAAGCCGAGCAGCGATAGTGTGATCGAAAATGCAGATGCCGTAGCCACACTTAAAACAGAAAGTACAGATAAAGCTTCTTCTGAAATTGATAAAGCAATAAAAGCAGCCAAAACTAACAGTTATGCTGCCAATTCAAAGCCTAAATCAAAATCCATTGCAAACAGTACTGAACCAACGCCGATTGCTGAGGCAACTTTAGCAGCAGCTCCAGCATCAGCAGCAAGGGTATCAGATGATTCAAGTGCTGCATTAAATGAAGTTGTTGTTGCTGCTTATGGGAAAAAAACTGCTAAGCAAGCCTTAGGTGCACCTGGAGTAAAAGGTACCGTAAGAATTAGAGGGCTTGCAACCCCTCAAAAAGAATTTGATGATACCTATGCCGTGAGGTTCACAATCAATAGCAAAGATATTAATGATATTCCAGTTGCCCGTCAAAACCAGTTACTGCAGAGTGTAGCTAAAGATTCAAAGTCTGAAACTACCCATCCTGTAATTGGGTGGCCAAAGTTCAACGGTTACCTTACTGAAAAAAATAGCTATATAACAGATGCGAAGAAAGGGCAGTCTGTTGAATTCAGATTTGAAATCAAAGATCTCAGACCTATAAATGTTGCCGTGATACGCGGCTTTTCAGAAAGATTCGATGAGGAAGTGATTCGCCTTATACAGACAGGGCCAGATTGGGATGTGCAGGACACTGCACATCCAATCGTATTTCTTACAATTGAGTTCTAAAAAAACAAATGTATAATTCCGTAAACAATTGCTGCTAGCGTTGCAGAAACCGGAATGGTTAATACCCATGCCCAAAGTAAGCTAACGGTAACTCCCCAGCGTACTGCCGATACTCTTTTTAACAAACCAACACCTACAATTGAACCTGTAATAGTGTGGGTTGTAGAAACCGGGATACCAAAGTGTTCCGTAATACCTAAGGTTACTGCACCTGCAGATTCTGCAGCTACACCCTCAAAAGCATTTACTTTAGTAATTTTAGAGCCCATAGTTTTTACAATTTTCCAGCCACCGCTCATGGTACCTAATGCAATTGCAGCATAACATGAAATAGGAATCCATTCAGGCATTGCATCTCCGGTGTGTAGTACATTTGCCGCAACCATAGAAACATAGATGATGCCCATTACTTTTTGAGCATCGTTACCACCATGTGTAAAGCTTAATGCAGCAGAAGAGATCAGCTGTAATCTTTTAAACCATTTCTCAGCTACAGAAGGCCGGGCATTTTTAGATATATGTAAAATGATAATGGATATAATAACCGAGATCACCATACCAATTACGGGTGCCAGAACAATAAACGCAACCACTTTTAAAATGGGGGCAAGGTTAATTGCCGACATTACGCTTGCGCCTACCGTAGCCGCTTTAGCCATACCAGCACCAGCAAAACCACCAATCAGGGTGTGCGAGGAGCTTGAAGGGATACCAAACCACCATGTAAAAAGATTCCAGGTAATGGCGGCGATAAGACCAGCCAGGATAACTTCAAGCGTTATAAAATTCTCTACTACAGTTTTGGCTATAGTATTAGCCACTTTATGGTCTGTAAAGTAAAAATAAGCAGCAAAGTTAAATACTGCTGCCCATAGCACTGCCTGAAAAGGAGAAAGCACTTTTGTAGAAACGATAGTAGCAATTGAATTTGCCGCATCGTGAAAGCCATTTATATAATCGAATCCTATTGCGAGGACGATTACAACAACCAATAAGGTAGTTACCATTTTTTGAAGGTTTAAGCGTTCTTTACCAAAATAGATTCCAGCACATTAGCCGCATCTTCACATTTATCAGTAGCCATTTCAAGAGTTTGAAGAACCTCTTTTTGTTTGATCAATTCAATTGCGTTGGTTTCAAATTCAAACAAACGGGCTATTGCCAAATTACAAACGTAGTCAGCCTGATTTTCGCCGCTGTTAATCCTTACACAGGCATCAGCGATAACACGAATATTTTTAAAACTTCTTAATTCTTTAATTGCTTTATCCAAATCGGTACACATCTCTACCAATAATTCAGCAAGTTTGATCATTGCATCACCTACATTTTTAACATTGTATAATTCAATGTTACTAGCCGAAGCATGGATGTAATCTGCAATATCATCAACTGCACTGGCGAGCGCATGGATATCCTCCCTGTCAAAAGGAGTGATGAAGTTCTTGCTAAGTTCAAGGAAAATCGAATGGGTAATGTCATCACCTACGTGCTCTAAACGTTCAACTTCCTTAATGTATTCTTTTCTTTTTTCTGTATCAGTTGCACTTAATGCAAGCAATAGAGCTTCAGAAATTTTCAATACGTTACTTCCAGCCTGTTCAAATAGCGGTTGGAACTTTTTGTCTTTAGGGGTGAAGAACTTAAAAATACTATTCATCTTTTATAAAATATGATACAAAAGTATGAGTACAATGTTAAGTTAATGTTAAGTGTTAAGTTTTTTTAACTAAGCGGATTATGATTAGCCAACCTTTTCAAGTGTAAAGGCAAATGTTGTTCCGATCTGTAAAGTACTCCTTACAGATATGATTTGCTGATGGGCTTCAAGTATGTGTTTTACAATAGCCAACCCAAGTCCGGTACCACCTTCTTCTCTTGATCTGTGCGAGTCAATTCTATAAAAGCGCTCAAATAGGCGAGGCAGGTGTTTTTCGTCGATGCCTATGCCATCATCAGTTACCTCGATCAGATACTGATCGTGAAGTTCAAAGATCTTTATGGCAGTTGAACCACCATGTTCTCTGCCGTATTTTAGTGAATTCTGGATCAGGTTAATCATTACCTGTCTGATCTTTTCTCTATCTGCGTTTACAAAAGCAGGGTGTGTATATTTTTCTTTAAATGACAGTGTAATCTCTCTGAGTTTTGCCTTGTCTTCCAGACCTTCCATTACCTCTTTTGCAAGCAGCACAAAGTCAAATTTCTCATAGTTAATTGGAATCTCACCTGTTTCTAATTTGGAGATAGAGTCAAGATCATTTATTAAATAGCTTAACCTTTCAACATTCTTACCTGCCTTTGTTAAAAATTTAGCAGCCATTTCCGGATCATCCACAAGGCAATCCTGTAAGGTGTCTATGTAGCCCTGTATGGCAAAAAGAGGCGTTTTAAACTCATGCGAAACGTTAGACAGGAATTCCCTTCTGAATTGTTCCTGTTTCTTTAAAACATCAATTTCACGTTTTTTTGCCCCTGCCCATTCTTTTACTTCTTGTTCAACGTCATTAATTGGATCAGAGCTCACATATTCGCCAAGCGCATCTTTAAGGTCCTTTCCCAATTTTAAATTGTGGATAAGCTTATATATAAGAACTATTTTAGAGTAAATGTATTTTTCGAGCAGGTAGTAGAAAACAATAAAGCATGTTAAAAACGACACGCCAAATGACATCAGCATAAAATACCAGCTATGCTGAAAGTAGAAATTTACAAGACCTATCGAAATACCAACTGCTAATGCTGCAATTAAAACTAATACACTTAATTTCATTCTTTTACTCAAATTAACTGTAAGATAGAGCGCTTACAGGGTGCAGGCAATTTACAATTATTTTATTTCATTCCTGCCCACTCGTCATAAAACTGATCAAGATATTCTTGCATAAAATTATGACGTTTTTGAGCTATGTTTTTTCCTGCCGGAGTTTTCATTAAATCTTTAAGTAAAAAGAGTTTTTCGTAGAAATGGTTAATGGTAGGGCCGGTACTATTTTTATATTCTTCCTTACTCATACTCAGGTTGGGCTTAATCTCCGGATCGTAAAGCACCCGGTTTTTATAACCTCCGTAAGTAAATGCACGGGCAATTCCGATGGCGCCAATAGCATCCAATCTGTCTGCATCCTGCACAATGTCAAGTTCCTTTGAATGAAATGTCACAATGCCTAAGCTGGCTTTGTAGCTTAGGTTGATGATGATCTGTTTTACATGTTCAATGATTGATGGATCAACGTTAATACTTTCAAGGAATTCACCTGCTATACGTGGGCCGATTTCCTCATCGCCGTCATTAAATTTAGGATCTGCAATATCGTGCAGCAAGGCTGCCAGTGCAACAATTAATTCGTCGCCTTTTTCTTGCGCATTAATGGTTAAAGCTGTTTTGTAGACACGTTCTATATGGAACCAATCGTGGCCTGCTTCTGCATCTGCAAGCGTTTCCTTAACAAATTGAATAGTTTTTTTGATTATTGGATCCATTGGCCTATTCCTTAATGAGCCTTTCGCCTTCAGGTCTTCTTGTGCCATCGTACAACTCGTATTCGAGCATACGACAGTCTAGTTTTCCATTGTAGAATTCTATTTTACGTGTGGCTTTTAATCCGATTTTTTTGGCAAGATCAGGATTTCCTGTAAAGATATATCCAAAATATCCTTTGCATTCCTGCTTCATAAAATCACCCATACGTTTGTAGGTTGATTCCAGTTTAGAATGTACACCTAGGCGCTCGCCATATTCCGGATTAAATACTACTACACCCTTGCCTCCTTCGGGAACTTGTGTTTCAGCAAAATCACATACCTCGAAGGTGATCAATGTATCCACACCTGCTGTTTTAGCATTTCTACGACTTACATCTACAGCGTCTTCAGAAATATCGGTAGCGATGATCTGAAGATCAGCATTTTTTACCACCTGATCTTTCAGGATTCTTCTTTCAGCAAAAAATACTTGTTCATCGTAGCCAATAATGTGCATAAAGCCATAGTTCATTCTAAATAAACCTGGTCTGCGATTGGTTGCAATAAGAGCGGCTTCTATAGCCAATGTTCCGGAACCACACATTGGGTTTACAAAAGGAGACTTCTGATCCCATTTAGTGCTTAATACTGTTGCTGCAGCAAGTGCTTCCAGCATTGGGGCTTTTCCCGGAATTTTACGGTATCCGTGTTTAGCAAGTGTTTCGCCAGAAGTATCAATAAATACGTCGGCATCATTATCTTTCCAGTATAGATGAATTACAGCTTTATTGGCATCAGAACCTGAATTCGGACGGATACCTTTCTTGTCTTTAATGCGGTCAACTATTGCATCTTTTACCTTTAAGTTGGCAAAAAGAGGAGTGGTAATAGTTGGGTTATCAACATTTGAGGTAACAGAAAAATAACCTGAAAAATCAATTAACTCTTCCCATGGCATCTCCACCATTTCGCGGTAAAGCTCTTCCGGATTTGCTGCTTTAAAACTCTTTAAGCAGTATAAAATCTGGCTGGCGCACCTTAAATTCAAATTTAATCGAATACATTCAGACAAAGTGATGTCTAATTCTAAGCCTGTAGAGAAATCTCTTACTATGTCATAGCCAAGGGCTTTAACTTCTTCTAGTAAATACGGCGACAGACGCTTGTTGCAGGTTATGATAACCTTACTTTTTGTGTGGAAAACTTGCATAATTAATTGTACGAAGTTATCAATAAAAATATAGAGATTTGAACTTCGTAGTAGAATAAAATAGTATTTGTTATGGAATTAAAAGGAAAAGTGCATGAAATTGGTGCATTACAGCAGGTGAGTGAGACTTTTAAGAAACGCGACCTTATCATAGAATATGCAGAAAACCCTACTTATCCTGAATACATCAGGTTTGAGGCTTTACAAGATAAAACAGCTTTGTTTGATAGCTTAAAACCAGGCGATGATGTAGAAGTAGCATTTAATTTACGTGGTCGTCCGTGGACTGATAAAACCGGAAAAACATCTTATTTTAACAGTTTAGTAGTATGGCGTATTAATGCATTAACAAACAGTGCAGCGGCATCTACTCCAGAATATGCTCCGCCAGCTGATTTAAACAGCGCACCGGGCGAGGAAGATGATCTTCCTTTTTAAAAGATCTTTTTTAAATAAACAAATTGACCACCGTGCCGTCCTGATTCAGGGCGGCACTTTTTTTTTGCACAGACCGCGGCTCCTAGCCACATTGGTAGGATCAAACTTAGGCCTGCGTTAAGGCTGGTTCGAGACTTCTTCGGGAAAAGGTACCTGTTTTCCGAAGAAATGTGCTTCCAGTCCTTATTCTGCCTTGATTCTGTCCAAGCCGAAGTGCCTGTTTAAACATATCAAATAGCGAATCATGGTGAGTAAACTTTGAAAGGTTCATAGACATGAAGGCAGATATTGCCTGATTTGACTGTTAAAATTTGTTAAATTAAAGCTTTTGTGTTAATGCTTCGTTAATTTTGAATATCCGATATGAAAAAAAGAAGCCTTTGGTTAATCACCGGCCTTATGACCATAGCTTTGCTTGGGGTGTTTGTAATGCAATTGTATTATATAAGGGAGGCATATAGTCTTAAATCACAGCTTTTTGAACAGGATGTAAATCAGGCACTTAATAGCGTAGTTAATAAAGTGCAAAAACGTAATGCAGCACTTTACATTACTAAAAGAGACCAGCAGTTGGAACGTGATCGCGAAGCAGAAGTTCGCAATCAGGCACAACAGCTGGTAGAATATAAGGAACGCTTTAAAGATCAGGAACAAAAACGATTACTTGAGCAGCGTAAATTAATTGTTGCCGATTTAAATCAGAATGATTTAGAGATTAAAAAGTCTTATGCCAACCCAATACTGATTACCGAAGCCGAATACCTTGCGGCATCTGATTTGAATAACCCACTGCAGTCGCCAGTGCACGTTGATGTGAATGTAGGTTTAGATGCCTACGGGAACCTGATCAACGGGCAATTCAGATCAACCTTTGTGCCGCAGGAAACAAAATCATTCATCATTGCTTCTAATCAGTTGCCCGATACAATCAGATACCATGCCGTTAACCCGGCAACAGGAAAAAGCGTGCTCATTAGTGTACCCACAGTAAGCAATGAGCTATCACGTAAATTTCAATTTGAAAATAACCTTGCCAAAAGAAGGTATGATGATGGATTGAATAGGCTGATGTCTGATACAATTCCCTTAAAAAGTGATTCTGATATTCTAACTCAGGTTAAAGATGTAGCGCAGGAGATGAGAGAAGCGAATGTCCCGCTCAGCAAGATGATATCAAAGGAAAGCCTGGATACATTAATTCAAAAGGAACTTTTAAATAGAAATATAACACTGAACTATGATTTCTGGGTTAGCCTTGCAGAAAAGGACTCGCTAGTATATGTAAAAGCTTCGACCAATATTGATAATGTGTTGCCTAAAAATACATTCAAGGCTACTCTTTATAGTTATATCATTAGAGATCCGGGAATGCTTTACATCAGTTTTCCCGACAAAAATTCTTTAATCCTTAGCAATATGTGGGCTACTATGGCCTCGTCTGCGGCCTTGTTATTTGTGYTGATCTTTATTTTTGCCTATACCATTTATGCAATAATGAAACAAAAAAAGATCTCGGAAATGAAAACGGATTTCATTAATAACATGACTCATGAATTTAAGACTCCGGTGGCTACAATTATGATTGCCAGCGAGGCACTCAAAGATCCGGAGATTGTTGAAGATAAAAACCGCATCAGTAGATTAGCCGGTATTATATATGACGAGAATGTTCGTCTGGGGAATCATATAGAGCGGGTTTTAAGTATTGCAAGATTAGAGAAAAAGGAGTTAAAGCTGGAGCAGAGTGAAGTTGATGTTAATGATGTTGTTGCTGCAGTTGTAGATAGTATGGAGCTTCAGTTACAAAAAAGAAATGCTGCAATTAACCTAAACCTGAATGCTGGAAAATCTATCATTTATGGTGATGAACTACATCTCTCTAATGTAATTTACAACCTGGTCGATAATGCAAATAAGTATAGCGGAGAGATCCCTAAAATAAATATAAGTACAAGAAATACAGGTAAGCACCTGATTATTGAAGTTGCGGACGAAGGAATAGGGATGACTAAAGATCAGACCAAGCGTATTTTTGACCAGTTTTATAGGGTGCCAACAGGTAACTTACATGACGTAAAAGGCTTTGGTTTAGGACTGAACTATGTGCAGGACATCATTAATCAGATGGGTGGAACAATAAAGGTGCATAGTGAAAAGGATAAAGGAACTGTGTTTGAAATAAGCTTACCATTAAACCATAATTAACGACACACACATGAAAAGAATTTTATTGGTAGAAGATGATCCGAATTTAGGGCTTCTCTTACAGGATTACCTACAGCTTAAAGGCAAATTTGATGTTGTACTGTGTGTTGATGGTGACGAAGGGTTAAGGGCTTTTACAAAGCAGGATTTTGATCTGTGCATACTTGATGTGATGATGCCTAAAAAGGATGGATTTACGTTAGGTAAAGAGATTAGAAAGATCAATCAGGATGTGCCTATTATTTTTGCAACAGCCAAGGCCATGATGGAAGATAAAGCATCGGCATATGACCTGGGTGGAGATGATTACATCACAAAGCCAYTTAGAATTGAAGAGTTGCTTTTAAGAATAAATGCGCTGTTAAAGCGGGTAGCGGTAAAGGAAACACCAGAATCAGGAGCAGCTCAGACACTGTTTCAAATTGGCGACTATAGCTTTGACTATACAACCCAACTTATAGATTATAAAGGACAACAGCAAAAGCTGTCGACAAAGGAGGCCGAATTGCTTCAGCTGTTATGCTTAAAGAAGAATGCTGTTCTTACCAGAGAGGAAGCGCTGTTGAGTATCTGGCATGACGACAACTACTTTAACGGTCGTAGTATGGATGTGTTTTTAAGTAAACTAAGAAAATACCTTAGGGAAGACCCTAAGGTAGAGATTCTTAATGTTCATGGCAAGGGGTATAAGCTGCTTGTAAATTAAAGCAGGAAAGCCTTTAAGGCTGATTGGGCATAGTCTCCCCAATCCTTTAAAGCCGAATTTATAGTTTCTCTTAAGGTTTTATTGTTTACTGGTTTACCCTTGGTAGGTACCTTTAGTTCATTTGGGGTAACAGGCTTGTCTGTTACTGTTTTTGCAAACCATGTTATGTTTTCATGAGGAAGTGCAACACCAAGGATCATTCCCGGCAGGCCGGTAAATGATTCTGGCCCCCCGGATACAGGAATCTTATCGGTATAAAAGGCTACTACATAAATAGAATCTAAAATAACGGCATTTGCTCTGCGACATTCGTAGCCTGCTATAGTTCTTAGTTCGCTGGTAATTTTCCAATTTATTTTTCTTGTGGTATCTTTTACTAAAAACGTTTCTTCGTATACTACTTTCTGCGTGGTAAACAACCCTGAGGCAAGATCTGTATATATGGTATTGCTTTGCCCCGTTGATGGATCGCTAAAGAAATAATTTCTTGAATTATTTTCATCGGCTATGGGTGTATAAAGGGTTTTATCTTTAGAAAAGGCTAATGTGCTTTTTAATACCTTGAATTGTGACTGGTTTCTTTTGTATGCTTCGTACGCTTGTTGCATAAATCCGCTGGAGCTTTTTTCCATTTGTCTTTTCATTATAGCGAACATGTTAGAGCTCTTTTCGAATTCTATTACGCCATCTGTAGCAAACCTTACATTTTGTGCAAACAGGCTGCTTACATTTAATAAGAAGCAGAAGCTGAGTATAATTAGTTTGTGTTTCATATTCTTATTTTTTAGTAGGTGCTGATCCGCCCATTTTGCTGAAATCCCAGCTAATTGTGCACATAAAATATCTTTGTATAGTTGTATAGCTGTTTTGATTAACCATGTTGCCGCTGGCATATCTGCTGAAGCCTACGTTTTGGTTAAGTAAATCGTTTCCGGATAGTGAAACCCTTAGGTTTTCTTGTTTAAAGAACTTTTTGGTGATGCTTGCATTCCATATAAAGCGTTCCAGATCCTCGTTAAAGGTTTGTGTCTTTCCGGTGAATTGGTAATTACCATCAGAGCCAATTTGTATTTTGCCGGGTAGGTATATGTTAAAGTTTGCATTTCCCTGAAATCCCCAGCCCTTGTTGTTGGTGCTGTTTCTTGAAGAAGAGCTGATAACGTTGTAGCTTGGTCCTCCGGAAATCCGGAAATCAAACTTTTTCTCTTTGTATTTGGATATGTTCAAGCTTCCTGAATAACCATACGATTTGGTAGTGTTTAGCTCTGTTCTTACCGTGTCTGTTACTCTTGTATAATTTACATTTCCGTTTGAACTAAGGTTTAGGCCCACACTCATATCTATAGATTTGATCTTTCTGCTTGTTCCGAAATTGAAATAATAGTTGTACGGACTTTTGTCGCTTAGATTAATAGACTGATAAAAGTTTTTCCCAAGACGATCTGTTGTAGTGTGGTTTACTATCGGATTAGTGGTAAAAGAGTAGCTACTGCTAAAGTATACATATTGGTCGCTCAGTATTTTGTAAGAGTTGTAATACAAGTTAAGGCCGCTTCTGAAAGACGGTTTTAGATCGGGATTACCAATGGTTTCATTTAATGGATCTGTATTTACCCTAATTGGCTGAATCTGATCAATGCTAGGCTGGTTGGTATTGCCATAGTACCCGAAATACAGAGATTTTTGTTGAGAAAACCTGTATTGATAAGTAAATTGAGGGTTCCAGTTTGTAAAGTTTCTTTTAAAGGTTTTATCGGTATATGCATCGAATTGTTGAAACTTTACATCACTTACCTTGGTGCCAATATTTATTGTCGATTTATTTTTCTTGTAATTGAATGTTATTCCTCCCTGGTTCGAAAGCTGATCCAGGTCAAAGTTATTACTGAACTCTCTATCCAATTCGTCATACGCTCCTGATGCGGTTTGGTTAAATGATTTACGATCGGAATTGCTGTTGTTAACACCCAGACCATAGCTTAATGCAAGTGTTATTGTTTTGGATAGTGGCTCGGTGTAAGTAATGTTGGAGTTAAATGTTTGGTTGTGTGTGTTGTTGGTTTTGAATTKGTTTACTGATTCTGTTTGGGTTTTATCGCCAAGTTCATTAAAGAATTCGCTTGTTGAATTAAGGTGTCCTTCAGTTTGGTTTTCATTTACTGCTTGTTTAACATTTATTGAGAGGGTTCTTCCTTTCTTTTTTAACTTTTTAGTCCATAAGGCGCTTGCGTTGAATAGTTTCTGGTCGCCATCATTACTTAGCTCTCTGTCGGTCGAGTTTTGTAACGAATTGTCTCCCCTTAAGGTTGATGAGATAAAATTATCTCTTGTTTTACTGTTTTTTAATGTTCCATCAACCATTATTTTTAATGTTGATGTTGTGTCTAGCTTTATGGTATACGTAAAGTCTGCTTTTTGCCTGAACATCAGGTTGTCAAACTTTTGATGCGAACTGCTGTTTGTAACGCCGTTAGACAGGTTGTTTTGAGTGAGGTTATCCCTTGTTCCCTCAACACCAATTGAGCCTATTTTGTAGTTTGAGTTGATGGCATGTTTATCACTATCCCATTTGTTTTCATAATGCAGCCCACCGCTATGAGCTGATGGAATACCTTGCCCATTGTATTGTCCGTCGAAAGAGTCAAAGTCGTCGTTGTTCCCATAGAAATATATTCCACCATCATCGCTAAACTCCATATTATTGGATGAGCCTCCGTATTTATCTCTATCTCCCCAGCCTAACCCGGTTTGGCCGGTATTTCCTGATATGCCATAAGCAGAGAACTTTTGTTTCCCCTTAAACGCGTTAAACATGGCCTGGCTTTTATAGAATTTATCTGTGCCTAAGCCGCCTTCAACTTTTCCGAAGTAACCGTTTTTCTTGTCCTCCTTCAATTTTATATTAATGGTTTTTGTCTTTTCTCCATCGTCAATTCCTGTAAATGTTGCCTGGTCGCTTTTCTTGTCATAGAGCTGTACTTTATCAACCATATCGGCACGAAGGTTTTTGGTTACCAGAGTTGGGTCATCACCAAAAAATTCCTCGCCATCTACCAATACCTTTGGTACGGTTTGACCCTGCGCAGTAATTTTTCCGTCCTTATCGACCTGTATGCCGGGAAGTTGTTTAAGCAGGTCCTCTACTTTATCGTTGGGTTGTATGGTAAAGCTGGCGGCATTAAACTCGGTTGTGTCTCCCTTAATTTTAATTGCTGCGGCTTTTCCTTGTATAATTACCCCTTCAAGTAGGGTAGCTTTAAGGATTACGCTAATGTTGCCAAAGTCTTTAGTTGATTTGGCAGAGTCTAGAGCGAAATCTTCAATATAATCGGCATAACCAGGGTAGGTTACCATGAGGATGAATTTTCCAGCTTTTAGGTTGTTTAAAGCAAATGTGCCTTCGGGGGTGGCCCGTGTGTACTTTACAAGTGTGGAATCTTTTTGATTTAATACCGTTATTGTTGTGTTTACCATCTTATAGGTGGCAGCAGTATCTACTACAGCCCCCTTGATCGAATATTGGTTCTGAGCAAACAATAACATCGAACTGAACACCAGCAGGAGTGTTAGAGAGGTTAATTTCATATTAGGAGTTTTGTTGGGTACAAGATATAACTAAAAGTTTAGTAATGAAATTAGGGAATTGTTAAAGTTTGTTAAAGAATGTTAAAACGCAGATTGTAACGCATTTTTTACCGATTAGGTTTAAGTAGTAAGTTCTTATTAACTTTGTAGCATGTCGAATTCTGAAAGTGCTAATCCTGCGGAACTTGCTGCAAGGTTTGTGAATTATACTTCTAAGCATATATTCCTTACGGGAAAAGCAGGAACGGGTAAAACAACATTTCTAAGAAGGTTAATTGAGCTTACGCACAAGAAAGCTGTTATTGCTGCTCCTACAGGTATTGCTGCTATAAATGCAGCAGGCGTTACCATACATTCTTTGTTTCAGCTGCCTTTTGGAACCTATTTGCCAAAACAGCCGGATGCGGATGGAGATCACTACAATCAGCAATATAATACACCGAAATCTATTGTAAGGCATTTAAACATGACCGCAGCAAAACGTAAGGTTATTATTGATATGGAATTGCTGATTATTGATGAGGTGAGTATGTTGCGTGCAGATTTGCTGGATGCAATAGACATGATTTTACGTTATATCAGAAGAAACAATTCGGCAAGTTTTGGTGGAGTTCAGGTATTGTTTATTGGCGACCTGCATCAGTTACCCCCGGTTGTAAAATCGACTGAGTGGAATTTACTTGGGCAATTTTATAAAAGCGCTTATTTCTTTGATGCACTTGCTCTGCAAAACAATCCGCCGATATATATCGAGCTTGAAAAAATTTATAGGCAGGCCGATGAAGTTTTTATAAACCTGCTTAATAATTTACGTAATAATACGGTAACTGCGCAGGATGTAGCTTTGCTTGAAAAGTATTACAAGGCAGATTTTAAGCCCTCGATAAACGACAAATACATTACCTTAACTACACATAATAATAAGGCCGATACGCTGAATAAGCAAAGTCTTGAAGAGCTAAAGGCTGCTTCGTATTTATATGTGGCAAAAATTGAAGATGATTTTAGTGAGTATTCATATCCTGCAGAACATATTTTAGAGTTAAAGGTTGGGGCGCAGGTAATGTTTATTAAAAATGACCCAACTGGTGAGCAACGCTTCTTTAATGGTAAGATAGCCGTCGTTACTGCGTTAAAAACCGACCTGATTGAAGTGCAGGCAGAAGGCAGTAACGAAAAGATCATTCTGGAAAAATATACCTGGAAGAATATAAAGTATACTACTGATAAGGTTACAGGCGAAATTCATGAGGACTTGGCAGGTACTTTTACACAATATCCTCTTAAACTGGCCTGGGCAATTACAGTACACAAAAGTCAGGGTTTAACTTTTGAAAAGGCGATTATTGATATTGGGAATGCATTTGCGCCCGGACAGATATACGTGGCGCTTTCTCGTCTCCGTTCATTAGATGGTCTGATTCTTACCTCTCTTATCTCAGGATCGGGTATACGACAAGATCAGAATGTGTCTTTCTTTTCGAGAAATAAGCAGGAACCAGCCCGGCTGGAAGCGCAGATAAAGGAAGAAAGTGACGCGTTTTTGCGTTCTTATCTATTGCAGTGTTTTGATCTGAATCCGCTTGATAATTACGTTTACGACCACGTGCATTCTTATACCAAGGATATCAATAAATCTGCAAAGCAAAAACATCATAAATGGGCTGCACAGCTGTTAAAGGATCTAAGTGAGCTGAAGGCACATGCAAATAAATTTCTAGGACAAATACAACGACTGTCGCAACTTAAAACAGAAGAAGGGTTGTCTGCATTATTCGATAGAACTGTTGCAGCTGAGAACTATTTTAATCCTTTACTGTCCGGATTTTCAAAGAGGATCTTTGAACGAATGGAATTGGTAAAGCAGGATAAGCAAGTAGTGGCTTTTTTAACAGAGCTATTAGAGATGGAAGGGTTGTTTTATGAGCAGGTAAAGAAAATCAGTAAAGCAACGGCATTATTAAAGGCAACCATAAATGGTGTTGAATTTACCAAGAAGGATGTTAGTGAGCTCATTGATCAGGCAAAGAGAGCGTCTCAGATGGAAAAAGTATTTGCTATGCCGGGTAAGCTTGATTTTACAGAAAAGAAATCTAAGACCTCTAAGCCGAAATCGGGTGTTGGTAAAGCCAAGGTAGAAAAGGCACCTAAAGTTGATACCAAAGAGCTGTCGCTTGTATTATTAAAGGAGGGAAAAACGATAGCTGAAATTGCAGCCGAACGCAAAATGGTAATAGGGACTATTGAAGGGCATCTTGCACATTATGTTGCCAGGCAAGAGGTCTCGGCTAAAGATATTATTGGATCGAAAAAACTGGATAAAATACTGGATGCAATAACAGAGTTGAAAACCCTGCAGATGAGTCCCATTAGAGACTACCTTGGACGGGATTATTCTTTCGGGGAAATTAAGATAGGTGTAGCAGCTCATCTTGCAGAGAGATAGTATTGTTAAATACTAATCTCCCCTTCAAAAACTTGTTCGGCCGGACCACACAAGAATACATTGGTAAACTGTTTTCCATCGTAATCAAATTGGATTTTCAGATCTCCGCCAAGAACTTTAATTGGAGTTTCTATATGTCCAATTTGATGATTGTGCTGAGCCATTGATAGCGCAACAGCAGTTACACCGGTTCCACAGGCATAGGTTTCATCTTCTACACCTCTTTCAAAAGTGCGGACAAACAGGTAATCGCCTTTATCTTCTACGAAGTTTACATTGATTCCTTCTTTTTTATAAGTTTCGTTGTTTCTTATCGCCTTGCCGTTTTGATAAACATCGTAATCCTTTAAGTTTTGCATTTCTGCTACATAATGAGGCGATCCTGTATTTAGAACATACGCGTCGCCATCTTTATTAATGGTGTCGATGTCGATCATCTGGAGGTCTACCCAATTGCCTTCTTCTGAAATCTTGGCATAATGCGGCCCGTCAACTGCCAAAAAATCAGTCTCTTGATCAATTACACCCAGGTGTTTGGCAAACGCTACTATACATCTTCCCCCGTTTCCACACATACTGCCCAGGTTACCATCTGAATTAAAATAAAGCATTTCAAAATCGTAATCTGCATGGTTTTGTAAAAGCATTAAACCGTCTGCACCAATGCCAAAACGCCTGTTACAGAGTTGTAAAACAGCATTATTATCCGTATATTTAAAGGAAAGATCGCGATTATCAATCAGAATAAAATCGTTGCCAGCTCCCTGGTATTTGAAGAAGTGAATGTTCATCTTTAATGCGTGGTGTTCATTTAACATTTTTTAACAGTATTCGTGACTTATTTCAGATGCAAATATCGTTGATATGGTATTAAATTTGACTAAATCAATGAAAAGAAAAGCAATTGTAAGCAAATATGAGACTTGTATGAGTTTACAAAAGGAAATAAAATAAATAATATATAAATGAAAAGAATAGGATTAATAGTGTTGGCTGCATTTATAGGTGGTGCAGCTGCAATTGGTGGCTACAAATTGTTAGAACCAAAAACTGCTCAATTATCGTTTCAGGATCAGCAAAAAGTACTTTTTGCAAGTAATTCTAAGATCTCTTCGGCTGGGGCGGTTGATTTTGTTGAAGCGGCGGCTGCAGTTTCGCCTGCGGTAGTGCATATCAGAACCTCATATTCAGGCGGTAGTGGCGAGTCATCTCCAATGGATATGTTCGATGAGTTTTTTGGTGGAGGGGGCAGAAGAATGCAACGTGCACCAAGAGCAGCCTCCGGCTCTGGAGTAATATTGACTCCAGACGGTTATATCGTTACCAATAATCACGTGGTAGAAAATGCTGATAAAATTGAGGTGGTGTTGTCTGACAGACGCAAGGTGAGTGCTAAAGTGATCGGTAAAGATCCAAATACAGATTTGGCCCTTATAAAAGTAGATGCAACTGATTTGCCAGTTGTAAAAATGGGAAATTCTGATAATGTTCAGATTGGTGAGTGGGTATTGGCTGTAGGTTTCCCGCTTGATTTACAAACAACTGTTACAGCCGGTATTGTAAGTGCAAAAGCACGTAGCATAGGTATTTTGGCCAGAACTCAGGATCAGCCAACTCAGCAAGAGTATGATGAATACCAAAGAACAGGTAAATTGCCTACACGTACAAACAGCAGTATTGAATCTTTCATTCAGACAGATGCGGCTATTAATCCTGGAAACAGCGGGGGTGCGTTGGTAAATGCAAATGGTGAGTTAATTGGTATTAATGCAGCTATAGCATCACAAACTGGTACAAACGTGGGTTACGGCTTTGCTATTCCAATCAATTTGGCTAAAAAGATTCTTGATGATTTCAGAAAATTTGGTACAGTTAAGCGTGGCTATATAGGTGTAATGTTTGCTCCATTAGATGCGGATCAGGCTGAGAAATTCCAGATTAAGGAAAATACCGGACTTTATGTTACTGATGTAGTGCCTAGTAGCGGAGCAGCAGCTGCAGGTTTGCAAAAAGGAGACATCATTAAAAAGGTTGAAGGTGCTGTAATTTATGATTCACCAGATTTGCAAGAAAAAATTGGACGTTTAAGTCCTGGTGATAAAGTTCAGCTTACCTATCTAAGAGATGGTTCAGAGAAAAATGCTACCATTACTTTGAAAGGAGATAATACAGGTGGCGTTTCAACTAAAACTGCTTCGACAGGAAAAGCTACCGGAGCCAGCATTGGGAAACTTGGTGCTTCTTTTGCCCCAGCCCCAGCGGCGCTAAAAGCTAAGTATGGCGTTAAAAACGGAGTGGTTGTTACTGACATACAAGAAGGTAAGGTGTTTGATTCTATAGATATTCCTAAAGGAATGTTAATTACAACAGTAAACGGTAAACCCGTGAACAGTATTAAAGATGTAGAAGACGCATTGCCATCATCAAAAAATGGAATGACTACCATTTCAGGTGTTGGACCGAATGGGAATTACACATTCAGTTTCTAAGCTCATTTTTCTATAATTGGAACGGGGGATAACGAAAGTTGTTCTCCGTTTTTTATTTATCATAATATTGTAATATTAGAATGTTTCTAAATAGTCGATTTGTATCTGAAATTAACATATTAATTCTTTTATTAAATACTTTTGCACAACAGAACTAAAATATAATTCTAATGGCTAGTTTCGGAAACGCTTTTTCCTCATCTATAGGAAAAAAATTAATAATGGGTATCACCGGCCTGTTCCTTATCTCATTCCTTGTCGTGCATTGTTTCATCAATTCACTGATTATTGTTAATGACGGTGGCTTAACCTTTAATATGGGCGCACATTTTATGGGCACCAACTGGATAATCCGCGCAATGGAAGTTGTGTTGTTTGCAGGCTTGCTTGCTCACATTGTTCAAGGATTTAGGCTTGTTTTTCAAAACCGTGCTGCAAGACCTGAAAGGTATGCAGTGAACAATGGTGCCGCTAATAGTAAATGGTACTCCCGCTCTATGGGTTTATTGGGAACATTATTGTTGATATTCCTGATTGTTCATATTTCTAAATTCTGGGTAATGTCTCGTTTTACAGGAATTCCTACAGTAGATGCGAACGGAAACCACGACCTATTTGCTGTAATGGTAGAAACGTTTAAAAATCCGTGGTTGGTGTTACTTTATGTACTGGCAATGGTTTCATTAGCTTATCACCTATTACATGGTTTTTCTTCTGCATTTCAGACATTGGGCTGGAACCACAAGAAATATACTCCGCTCATCAAAGGATTCGGTTTTTGGTTTTCAATCATTATCCCTTTGATTTTTGCATTGATGCCCATTGTGATGTATCTGGGCTATATTAATTAATTTTTGATCTTAAGTTTAAATAACATGGCAGAATTAAATGCTCATATACCCGAAGGAGAATTAACCGATAAATGGACTAAATTACGTTCTTCTATGCCATTGGTTAATCCGGCCAATAAAAGAAGCATCGAAATAATTGTAGTAGGTTCCGGACTTGCTGGCGCCTCTGCGGCAGCAACCCTTGCAGAAATGGGTTATAAGGTTAAGTGTTTTTGTTTTCAGGATTCACCAAGAAGAGCGCACTCTATTGCAGCTCAAGGTGGTATCAATGCGGCAAAAAATTATCAGAATGATGGTGATAGTACTTATCGCTTGTTTTATGATACGATAAAAGGTGGTGATTACCGTGCCAGAGAGGCTAACGTACACCGTTTGGCTGAGGTAAGTGCTAATATTATAGATCAGTGTGTGGCACAAGGTGTGCCGTTGGCAAGAGAATATGGTGGTTTATTAGACAACCGTTCTTTTGGTGGTACACAAGTTCAAAGAACATTTTATGCTGCCGGACAAACCGGTCAGCAATTGCTTTTAGGAGCATATAGCGCTTTAGAGCGTCAGGTAGGTATGGGTAAAGTTGAAATGTTTACCCGTCATGAAATGCTCGAAGTTGTTGTAGTGGAAGGCAAAGCAAGAGGGATTATAGCGCGTAACTTACTTACCGGTGAGCTTGAGCGTCATTCAGGCCATGCTGTATTATTGTGTAGTGGTGGTTACGGAAACGTATTCTACTTGTCTACAAATGCAATGGGCAGTAACGTAACTGCAGCCTGGAAAGCGCACAAAAAGGGAGCTTTCTTTGGTAACCCATGTTACACTCAAATTCACCCTACTTGTATCCCGGTTTCGGGAGATCATCAGTCTAAACTGACCCTGATGTCTGAGTCGTTACGTAACGATGGACGTATTTGGGTTCCTAAGAAAAAAGACGATCCTCGTAAGGCTTCAGAAATTCCTGAAGATGAAAGAGATTATTATTTAGAGCGCAGATACCCTGCTTTCGGTAACCTTGTTCCTCGTGATGTTGCATCTCGTGCAGCTAAAGAGCGTTGTGATGCCGGTTACGGAGTGGGTAATTCTAAGCTTGCCGTTTATCTTGACTTTAAAGCAAATACAGAGCGTTACGGCCGAATTGAGGCTAGTAAGCACAATATCCACAATCCGGATAAAGAAACCTGTATGAAATTAGGTCGTGAGGTAATCAAAGAAAAATATGGTAACCTGTTTGATATGTACGCGCAAATCACCGGAGAAGATCCTTATGAATTGCCAATGCGTATTTATCCTGCTGTTCACTATACAATGGGTGGCTTATGGGTAGATTACAACTTAATGACTACTGTACCGGGCTTATATGCTTTAGGTGAGGCTAACTTCTCAGATCACGGAGCGAACCGTTTAGGAGCTTCGGCTTTAATGCAAGGTTTGGCTGATGGATATTTTGTTATCCCATATACTATTGGTGCTTATCTTTCAAAAGAACTGGCTACTAAACCAATTCCACAAGATCACCCGGCATTTGTAGAAGCTGAGGCAAGTGCCAAGGCGATTCTTGACAAGTTCTTGTCTATTAAAGGAACCAAATCTGTAGATCATTTCCATAAAAAATTAGGAAAGATCATGTGGGAGAAATGTGGTATGGCGCGTAATGAAAAAGGTCTGAAAGAAGGTATCGCTGAAATTCAGCAACTTCGTAAAGAGTTTTGGAGCGATTTACGTGTACCTGGCAGTGCAGATGAAATGAACCCAGAGCTTGAAAAAGCTGGTCGTGTGGCCGACTTTATTGAACTAGGTGAGTTGATGTGTATGGATGCATTGAATAGAAATGAATCATGTGGTGGTCACTTCAGAGAAGAGTATCAAACTGAAGAGGGAGAGGCATTACGTGATGATGAAAACTATGCTTATGTTGCTGCATGGGAATATAAAGGTGATGTAACTTTTGAACTTCATAAAGAAGAATTGAAGTTTGAAAATATCAAAGTTGCACAAAGAAGTTATAAATAGCTAAGTACTAAAATCTCAATATTATGAGTACAGGAAATATGAATTTAACGCTTAAGATCTGGCGTCAAAAGAATAACAAAGCCAAAGGCAGTTTGGTAGATTACAAGATATCAGAAGTATCTCCTGATATGTCTTTCTTAGAAATGTTCGACGTACTGAACGAAGACCTGGTTGCTAAAGGTGAAGAACCGGTTGTTTTTGATCATGACTGCAGGGAAGGAATTTGTGGGGCATGTTCTATGTTCATCAACGGAAGACCGCACGGACCAAAAGAAGGTATCACTACCTGCCAGCTGCACATGCGCTCATTTAAAGATGGTGATACCATTGTTGTTGAGCCATGGCGTGCAAAGGCTTTTCCAGTGATAAAAGATTTGATGGTAGATCGTACTGCATTCGACAGAATCATTGCTTCTGGAGGCTTTATATCAGTAAATACGGGCAATGCTCAGGATGCGAACAATCTTCCTATTCCTAAAGTTCAGGCAGATTCAGCTTTTGAGGCTGCAGCTTGTATCGGTTGTGGTGCTTGTGTTGCTACTTGTAAAAATGCTTCCGCAATGCTATTTGTATCTGCAAAAATATCACAGTTGGCGCAATTGCCTCAGGGACAGCCAGAACGTTATCGCAGGGTTCAAAGTATGGTTGCTCAGATGGATGCTGAAGGTTTTGGTAACTGTACCAATACCGGTGCATGCGAAGCAGAGTGCCCTAAAGGAATATCATTAGAGAATATCGCACGTATGAATAGAGATTTTTATTCAGCAAAATTTGTATCTGAGGAATCTATTTAATAGATTTATCTAACGAGACAAGGGTATTACACACAAAACCCCGGCTATTTTAGCTGGGGTTTTGTGTTATTTGAGCGTTATTTAGAGAGCGTAAATGAAATCGGTATGTTGTATTTTACTCTTACTTTTTGACCTCCCTGAGTTCCAGGGGTCCACTTTGGACTTGCTTTCATAACCCTTACTGCTTCCTCATCCGTGCCTCCACCAAGTTTTCTGTCTATATGAATATTGGTTAAAGAGCCGTCTTTTTCAACGATCATAGAAATAAAAACTTTTCCCTGAATGTTTTTCTCCTGTGCTTCTTTTGGGTATTTAACTGTTTTCTTTAAGTAGTCGTAGAACTTCTCCATACCGCCTGGAAATGAAGGCTGAGTAGTTGTTGAGACAAAGTCATAAACTTTCTCTTTGGCTTCTTTCTTCTTTAAATCAGGTGCTTGTTTAGCTTTAGTAGTAATTTTTACGACTCCATATTGTGCATCTTTTCCGTATAATGTAGTTGCGGCTTCATCTTTTAATACTTCTATGGAGGCAATGTCATCCTGATTTAGATTTGCTAATTTAAAATCCTTCTGTTTTTCCCCATCGAGTACGTACAAAGGTTGTGTAGGACTATTAATAGTTGATAGCCTAGCGTCATTGATTTGTATTCCTGGTGTTTTTCCTTGCAAATCGGCAGTAGTTCTGTTTAGTGCAAAACTTATAGGAATGTTATATTTTACCCGTACTTTTTTGCCATCCTGAACTCCCGGAATCCATTTTGGACTTTCCTTTAATACCCTTACTGCTTCTTCATCAGTGCCGCTACCAAGTTTTCTATCTACCATGATATCTGTTAATGAACCATCTGTTTCAACAACAAAACTTAGAAACACTTTACCTTCTATTTTATTTTCAAAAGCTTCTTTTGGGTACCTAACGCTTTTCTTTAAGTATTCGTAAAATAGGTTCATTCCTCCAGGAAAACTAGGTTGTGTTTCTAGTGATACAAAATCATACACTGGCTCGCTTTGCACATTGATGTTTCCTTCGCCAGACCTAATAACGACTTCATTCAAGGTTTCGTTTTTATCAGTTGTTTTCGGTTTATAACCTCTTATAACGATTTCACTTAATTGGGTATAACCGCTAATAGGTGTAGGTTTTGTTTCATTGGAAGTAGTAGTAGTGTTTTCGTCACCCATCAATGTGAATGAAAAGGGAAGGCTGTACTTTCCGTCATTATTTGCTTTAAAGTCCGGATAGGTTAATATAGCTCTCATTACCTCTGCATCACATCCTCCACCTAAAGCTTTCGTAGCAACACTTACCCCCTCAATTACTCCATTTTTAACGGTAAACTTTATTTGACTCGCTCCCTGAATATTCGAATTGTAAGCATTTCCAGGATACCTTATTGATCTTTTTAAGTATTTATAAAATTCTGTCCACGATGAATCAATACCTGTAGTATTTGATGTAAGAGGAGCAACAATGGTTGTTTTGATAGCTTGTTTAACAATGTTTAAAGGTTCTTCGAAAGGAATTTCCTCAGCTATTTTTTTTATTTTCTCATTGTTTCTGATTGTTGCCGAAGACATAATCAGGGTAACTGCAAATAGAGGAACAAACATCCCGTATTTTAGCATTGCAGTTTTTCTGGATCTTGGTTTATGTAACATATAGATTCTTTTTTTAATCAATGATTTATTAAAAAAACTATTCGTTAGTGTATTTGCAGGAATTCCAAATGCACTGCTTAATAGTAATAATGCATATTGTTCTTTATCTCCCTGATAGCTTGCGGCTTCTTCGTCAGCCAGATATTCATGGATGTGTTTAACCGTTGTCTTATAAAAATAGATTACAGGATTAAACCACGTGATTATTCCCACCACTTCGAAAAAGAGTACGTCAAGTGTGTGCCATTGTCGGATGTGAATTTCCTCGTGTTTTTGAATGGTTTGAATTTGCGGTAGGTTTTGGTCAATAACTTTTTTCTTAAAAAAGGAGAATGCTGATCCGCTTTTTTTTCTTTTTAGTAAAATCTGTACAGAAATGAGCTGAAAGATAAATCTGCCAACAAAGAATAAAATACCGGCAAGGTAAATAAACACCAGCGTATTGCCTAGATTAAAGCTGTTGGCATCGTCTTTTACGACTGCCATTTGAGTGATAAAATCATTGATTTGAACAACCCCGGTATATACCGGTTGAGTAGCCGGCTGTGTTGTAAACCATTCAAATCTTAAAAAGGGTATTGCAAGAGATAATATTCCGGCAGCAACCAGATAAATTCTATTCAATAGAAAATAAGTTTCCTTGTCTAACAATAACTTATAAAAGCCATAAAATACAACTAGGTAAATATTGACTTGAAGGATGTAATGTGCCCAGGTCATCTTGGTCTGTTTTTAATTTTGTTAATCATTTTAAGAATTTCATCAACATCACTCAGATCAAGTTTCTCTTCTTTAACAAAGAAAGAGAACATGCTTTCCACTGAATTTTCAAAGTAGTTGCCCAACAGTTTTTCTGTAGCATGACGTTTGTATTCCTCCTTGCTAATTAAAGGGAAATACTTATGGGCTTTGCCAAAGGCTTCGTGATCAATAAATCCTTTTACCTCCAGAATGCGGATGATTGTAGAAACAGTATTGTAAGCCGGTTTAGGCTCTGGCAGGAAATCCATTACGTCTTTAACGAACCCTTTCTCTATCTGCCATAAAATTTGCATAATCTGTTCTTCTGCTTTTGTTAAATCTTTAATTTCCATGAATTATTAGTTTAGTGTTTAGTGTGATTTTAGCTATATGTATACTGCGCAATATTTGTATAACTAAAAACTTAGTATAAACTTAAAACTAATTATTTAGTTTTCAAAATATTTATTGAAGATTTATTTTTGAATCGTATCTTCCTCAGAATATTTACACCCTTTGTTATGATAATAAACAGATTGCTCTGGTTTACCTTACTCTTTTTTCTTAATTCGGCTGCGGTAAATGCACAGCAAGTGATTGTAAAAGATGCTACGATCAGTAAAATGGTTGATGACGTATCTGCAACTAATTTGGAAAATCTGGTAAGAAAGCTAGTGTCCTTTAATACCAGACATACGCTAAGTGATACTTCCAGTAAAAAAACAGGGATAGGAGCTGCAAGAACATGGATAAAATCAGAGTTTGAAAAATATGGCAAACTGGGAGGAGGCCGGTTACAAGTTTCTTATGATGCATTTACTCAGAAAGCAGATGGGAAGAGAATAATTACCCCTTCAGTGCTCAAAAATGTGGTTGCTGTGTTGCCTGGAACAGATCCGAGTGACAAGAGGATTTTATTGGTGTGCGGACATTATGATTCAAGAGTCACGGATGTAATGAATGTTAAAGATTTTGCTCCGGGTGCAAATGATGACGCTTCAGGTGTAGCTGGTGTATTGGAGATGGCCAGGGTAATGAGTAAAGGTCATTTTCGCAGCACAATAATGTTTGTAGCAATGGTTGGCGAGGAACAGGGGCTTTACGGGGCTGCAAACCTCGCAAAGCGAGCAAAGGAAGAAGGCTGGAATGTTCACCTGGTAATGAATAATGATATGATAGGTAATTCTTATGGAATGGAAACTGACATTAAAAATAACACAATGGTGAGGGTGTTTAGTGAAGGTGTTCCTGCTGCAGAAACCAAAGAAGAGGCAACTATGCGCCAATCTATAGGAGCAGAAAATGATGGTATGGCAAGACAGGCCTCGAGATATATTAAAGAGGTTGGAGAGCGGTATGTAGATAATCTGACTGTGAAATTGGTTTACAGAAGGGACAGGTTTTTAAGAGGGGGAGATCATACACCCTTTTCTTTGCAAGGATTTACTGCTGTAAGAATAACTGAAATGAATGAAGATTTTAATAGGCAGCATCAGGATATTAGGACTGAAGGTGGATTTAAATATGGTGATTTACCGGAATATGTTGACTATGGCTATCTGCAGAAAATAGCCAGAATGAATTTGGCAGTACTTTCAAATCTTGCTTCATCAGCCGGGGAGCCTGAAGACGTAATCATGCTGACATCAGCACTTACCAATAAAACAACGCTCAAATGGAATGCTCCTAAAGGAAAACTTCCGTCAGGCTATTATGTGTTGGTGCGCGAAACTACCTCGCCAGTTTGGGAAAAGAAGATTTTTGTAAATGATACCTCTGCAACTATTGCTTATTCAAAGGATAACTATTTTTTTGGAGTACAGTCTACAGATGCCGATGGACATGAAAGTCTGATTATTACACCCAGACCGGGCAGATAAAGAAAATGGCGGACCTAAACCGCCATCTCTTACTATTAACTAAAACTAAACTTATTTTTTGTGGTGTACTAAACAAGGTTTAGTACACCTATATATAGTACCGTTCTCTTATTTAGAGAAAGGGTTGCTTACTTTTACCATTTCAGTTTTGTTGGCTGATGAAGATTTCAAAGCAACGTCTTCATTATGGCTATTTGATATACTTGTGGCAAATGTTAAAATCATCATGATGAAAACAGGAACCAGTAAAAGTAAAAATGGCGATACGTTTGCTAACTTTTTCATAATCGTTTTGTTTTGATGAAACAAATAGAATAAATAAAAAAATGCTGCTAAAATCTTTTAGACGAAGTACATATTATCCTAGATAAACGGTTAAAATGAATAGTTTTGTGATTAGTTGTATTATTTTGCGAGTTGGTAGAAAAAAAATGCCAGTTCGTCGAAAGCGAACTGCTTAAGCACGCTAATTAATTTATTTTGGACCTATGAAATTTTGTTTAGTCATCGTTTAATGAAAAGTAGAAACTCCATTATTATACATCTTCTCTTTTGGCTCTTTATTGTTCTGTTTGTGACTGTATTGGTTATTTACAGCAAAGAACCGGTGTCTTTATATAAGCTGGCCATAAACTTTGGCTTTTCGGGATTGATCAATATTTCTATCTTTTATATTAACTATACACTGTTAATTCCCTTATTGGTAAAAGAGAACAAGAGGTATGGCCTTTACATCATATCCATCATTTTACTAATGTTGATGATGAGTTTCATCAAAACGGTTATAGCTACTTTGCATGCCGAGACTATTTTGCAGCACCTTAACAGTAATGGCGTTGCCGAGTATACACCTATTTCTACCTATGCAATTAGTGCATTGTTTATTTCGGGCTTTTTTATAGTTGTTAGTTCGCTGCTTAAATTAGCAATAGACTGGTTTGGTAATGAACATACGCAGCGTAATTTGGAAAGTGAAAAGAAGGAAATGGAATTGCAATTTTTAAAGTCACAATTGAACCCTCACTTTCTGTTCAATTCTTTGAATAACATTTATTCCCTGGCTTATCAGAAATCTGATAAAACTGCTGATGCAATACTAAAGCTTTCAGAAATTATGCGCTATATGATCTATGAAAGTAATGACAGCTGGGTTTCTTTAAGTAAAGAAATTGAATATGTGCAAAGTTTTATAGAACTGCAGAAATTGAGATTTAAAGATGGTGCAGCTGTTGAATTTACAATGAATGGAGAAATTGATAATCAACAGATCGTGCCTTTAATATTAATATCATTTGTTGAGAATGCTTTTAAGCATGGGGTAGCTAATGATCCTAAAAATCCGATTAAGATCAATATTATTGCCAATCAAAAGATATTGCATTTTAGTATAACCAATAAAAAGAATAAATATAATAAGGATGAGATGGGTGGCGTAGGCCTAAACAATGTTGAACGGAGATTGCAATTACTTTATCCGGATAGGTATAAATTAAATATTGTAAATTCGGCTACCCATTACACCAGTGAGTTAATGCTTGATATATGACAAAGTTAAAATGTATTGCGGTTGATGATGAGCCGTTAGCACTTGATATTATTGAGGACTATGTTTCTAAAGTTCCGTTTCTTGAATTAGTTAAGCGGACTGAAAATGCTATAGAGGCTTTGCAGCTTGTTCAGGCTGGGGGCATTGATTTGGTGTTTCTAGATATCCAGATGCCAGAGTTAACAGGTATACAGTTCCTTAAAATAGCGAATGGAAAGGCTAATTACATTTTAACAACAGCTTATTCTCAGTATGCGCTTGAAAGCTATGATCTAAATGTGTCTGATTATTTGTTAAAGCCGATTGCATTTGATCGTTTTTATAAAGCTGTGGAAAAGGTGCATAATCAAATGAAGATTGCAGAACCAGCTGCTGTGCCTCAATCCTTTGTAGCGACAGCTCCTTCGCCAGTGGCGTCGAATCCAATACAGGACTTTATTTTTGTTAAAACAGAGCATAAAATCCAGAAGATTCAACTTGATGATATTCTTTATATAGAAGGTTTAAAAGATTACATATCTATTTATACAAAGGCAGAGCGTATTATTACACTGCAGAATATGAAAAAAATGGATGAGACTTTGCCAAAGGGCCAGTTTGTAAGGGTTCACAAATCTTATATCATTTCGCTTGATAAAATAGAGAGTATAGAAAGAAGTCGTATTTCTATTTTTGGGAAGATTATTCCCATTGGAGATACCTATCGTGATGAGTTTTTTAAACACATAGATAACAAGAATATATAAATGGAATGGCGGCTTATAACACAGCTATTTGATTTAGTTTTGTTCTTATTGCATTCTCAGCTTCAAGAGTAACTACTTCGGGGTTTCTGCCTTCGGGTTCTATTGGATTTAAAACTGTCCATCGTAAACGTTCGCCGAAGCTTAAAGGAAAACTGCCGTAGCGAACCAGCTTCCATGAGTTTTCTATTGCCACAGGAACTATCAATGCATTTGGTACAACTTTTAACAGGGTTGCAATACCACCTACCTGAAAACTTTTTAGCTTGCCGTCTTTTGCGCGTGTACCCTCAGGGAAGATCATAGTAGACCATGTGTTTTCCTTCATCCTTCTGCCCAGTTTTATAATTTCAGAAATAGCTTGCTTACTGTCTTTGCGATCTATGTTTGCACCGCCTCCATATTTCAGGTTAAACGAAATAGAGGGGATGCCTTTTGTTAATTCAATTTTAGAAATGAATTTAACATGGTACTTTCTGAGGAACCATATTAAGCCCGGAATATCATACATACTTTGATGGTTGGCAACAAAGATGATAGGCCTGTTGAGCGGCAGATTCTGGTCGTTTTTAAATGTTATTGAAGAGCCTAAGAAAATGTCACAATAAGTGAGAAAGAAATTAAGTGCATCTACCGAAGTTTTATGGGCTTTATATCCAAACAAACGATAAGAGACCCATTGAATGGGTTGGAATATAACCAGTGTTAAAAAGAAAAACAGATAAAAGATGGGGCTAAAAATATAGCCAAAAAACTTATTCATAGTTTATACGGTAAAGCTGAACAAAATTACTGTATTTTGGTTATAAATGACCTTCCTGTAATAGAATTTTAGTTTTCAAGATAGCTGCCACGCTCATGCTATCGGTAATTTCTCCATTTATAACCATTTGGTAGGCATCATTAAAAGGCAGCTTTTTAACTACAAGCTGCTCTGTCTCCTCAGGTGAGGAAACACCAGGAGTTAGGCCTTTAGCGACATAAATAATTGCGAGTTCATCGCTTACCGAGTTAGACAGGTGCATCCGTTGAATTTCGATCCATTCTGTCGCCATCAGGCCGGTCTCTTCAATAAGTTCACGTTTGGCGCCATCCAGCGGATTTGCCAAAAGAGCTCCCCCACCTTCAGGTATCTCCCAGCTGTAGGCTTTTATCGGGTATCTGTATTGTCCAACAAGCCATGTGTTTAAATCTTCATCAAGTGGCAAAATTCCTATGGCGATATTTTTGAAATGTACTTCGCCATAAATGCCTTTGCCACCTGAAGGATTGATAACCTGATGCTCAGTTAAACTGATCCAATTGTTCTCATATATTTTATTGCTCTCGATGGTCTTCCAAGGGTTTGTACTTTCCATGTTCGCAATATACAAATTAACTAAAATGATTCTTCGTCAGGTCTGGAATCCTGTTGGTCTTGTTTTTTAGTTTTTTTGAACTTAAAATCGTTGTTGCCAAAGCGATAAGAGTAAGTTAAATTGGCCATGGTTCCCTGCATAAATCTTCTAAAATCGATTGTTGAGGTGACTCCATTGGTGGTCATACTCCATCTTCGTGTACTAAACACGTCCCTTATATTTAGGCTAAGTGAAGACTTTTTGTCTTTGAAATCATACTTAGCACCTGCATCTACGCCGTACATTGCATTTCTTTTACCCTGGGCCATTACTTCTGGTGCACGATAATCCCCCCTAATCTGAAGAGATACATTGTAAGGTAAAACGAAGTTATTGGTTAAGTTGGCATTCCAGCTAAAACCAGAGTTTTCCACAATTCCGAAAGCAGGTACTCCATTAATTTTGCTTTGATATAAGTTTACGTTAGTTGTAAAGTTCCAGGCTTTAGCAACATCAACCCGTCCGATTAATTCAAGTCCGCTTGATAGTTGTTTTGTTAAGTTTTGCGGAGTTACAATTGTGATTCCATTTTCATCAGGTTCTGTTCTTACCCTCTGTATAACATCATTGGTTTGGCGTATATATGCACTGGAAGTGAATGTTACTTTAGGCCAGAACTTACTATAGCTTAGTTCAAAAGCATGTACATCCTCCGGTTTCAGATTGGGGTTACCCTGACGGTAATTAAGCGGGTCAGATACGTCAAGAAATGGGTTGGTATCCCATCCTCTTGGCCTGTTAACTCTTCTGCTATAACTAAGCTGTACTTGTTGCTCACCTTTAAATTTTTGGGTTAAATATACGCTTGGATACAATCTTGTATAGGCTACTTTTCCAGGAATATATTCTAACTGATTCAACTTATACATCCCTAAACGAGTATCTAATGTGGCATCTTCTGCTCTTACACCCACCTGATAACCAAAATTCTTAACCTGATTTTGATAATTAAAGTAAAGGGCATGAACCTGGTCCTTACTATTAAACTCATTGGTTAGGGCGAAATTTACTTCGTATTCTCCGGTAAGGTTGTTTAACTGATCAGAAAATGCTGCATTGTAACTTCTGTTAAAGCCCGTTCCATCATTTCGCTGGATGTTCGGCAGTGAGCTGGCTGCATCCCCATCAATATTATAGATGTTTGTGCTGTAGATCTGATCGTTGTCGTTTGTGCCTTCAGAGAAACTTAGATTAAAGGTTAGTTCTTCTCTTGGTTTTTTAAATTTCTGGTTAAAGTCCAAGTTAAGATCATAACTACTCCCAAATCCTTTGTTTGTATTGTTTCTATTGCTCAATTCCAGAGGATTTTTACCACCATCAAGCTTATCGATATTCAGAAATTCGTTCCTGTCGTTATCTCGTGAATTGAAGCCTCCCGAAAAACTGATTACACTTTTGTCTGTAATACTATAGTCGATACCGGCTTTTATGTTGTGGCCTTTATCCTGTGATTTTGAATCGGTGTTTTGATTGGCAAAAATTGTAGGGAAGGGGCTGTCCAGATAGGTGATATTGCTATATCCGCCACCAATACGGTTGCCATAACGATAACCATAATTTCCGTAAAGGTTTATCTTTTTGTTTTGAAAACTCAAGTTTGTGCTTGCGTTATAATTATCTCGGTTGCCTGCACTGAATGCTGCGGAGCCATTGAAACCTAATTTCTTATTCTTTTTTAATACGATATTGATAATTCCTGATTGGCCCTCTGCATCATATTTTGCGGATGGATTGGTAATGAGCTCAACGCTTTCAATGGAGCTTGCAGGTATAGATTGCAGTATTTGAGCCACGTTTCCACCGGCTATAAGTGATGGTTTGCCATCTATCAGAACCTTTACTCCGGTTGAACCTCTAAGGCTTACATTACCATCAATATCAGATTGAACAGAGGGTACGTTTTGAAGTAAATCTGAAGCAGATCCTCCCTCGCTAACTAAACTTTGATCAACAGCGAAAACTTTTTTATCTATTCCAAGTTGAATGGCGCTTTTTTGAGCAGTGATAGCCACCTCATTTAGTACAGTTCCTTTGGCTGGCTTCATTTTGATTGTGCCGAGATTAATTACTTTCTGAGCATCGGAAATAGAAATGGAATCTCTAACCATTGTTTGGTAACCAACATAACTTATTTTGAAGGTAAATACGCCTTTAGGTAGACTACTGATAAGTAAATTACCATTTACATCAGTTTGTGCACCTTTAATAATTGCTTTTGTTTTTCTGTTAAGGATAGTGGCTGTAGCAAATGGTACAGTTTCATTACTTTGCGCATCAACAACTTTGGCTGTAATTTGACCCTCTCCAGTGGTTTGGGCATTAAGTTTTACAGTTGTAATACAAAAGGCAATAGCTAAAAACAGAACTTTGCACGTAGAATTCTTCATTCGGATCTTTCTTTTTTATTAGGTTTCTTTAAGGAGGGACAAAGAAACGGAGGGAAAGTTTAATAATACAGGAGTAACTATTTTATTACAGCAAATATGATCAACTACACTAATATTTTTTCTAACGACGGGATGACCTATCAGCAGTATAGAATTCTGATTGATGAGCTTTTATTACAACATAAAACCACAGGTCCTGATGATTCTGATGCAATGTTGCATTACACTAAAATGAATGTGCAACGAATGAGCAGGGTTGATAAAACGGTGAAATTAAATGAGGAATTCCTGAATGTGCTTAACAACGTAAAAAATAAATATCGGTTTCTGGTAATTTCCGAAGGATGGTGTGGGGATGCAGCGCAGATTGTGCCTGTTTTTGATAAAATAGCAACGAGCTTTCCTGATAGATTTGAACTCAGGTTTGTTTTGAGGGATAAAAATTTGCCATTGATTGATGCGCATCTAACCAAAGGTGGCAGGGCCATTCCAGTATTATTAATTCTAGATGAAAAAGGGGATGTCGTTAAGAAATGGGGCCCAAGACCTGACATTCTGCAGGAGTTACTGGCCGGTTGGAAAAGAGACAGCAGTGATATGATGGAAATTGCCGAAAAACTTCATGGCTGGTACGCAAAGGATAAAACCCAAACTACACAACAAGAATTAACGAAAATATTTAAGGATTTAACCTAATCTACAGATACTGTTAACCCTTCCTGCTGAAGAATTTTACGGTAAACTTCCATTTCAGTAAAAGAACCTTCCAAAACAGCGCATTTACCTTTGTTATGGACTTCCCATGCAATTTTTTCTGCCTGGGTTTCAGAATAGTCCAGATATTTCATCATGCAATGAATTACATGATCAAAAGTATTTACATCATCGTTCCATAATATTAAGCGGTGAACTGTTTTTAATGAGGTAAGGATCTCTTCTAATGTAAATGTTTCCTCTTTGGTTTCTGTTGACATATTACAAAAATAAGCTTATTTCAAAATAATGTTGCAGTTAAAGTTATTTTTGCTTAAAATTTGTACTAAACTCAAATATAATGCAGCGTTCAAAGATTGCCGGTATTGGCTACTATGTGCCCAAAAATGTTTATTCTAATGACGATTTATCTCGTTTTATGGATACAAACGATGAATGGATACAGGAGCGTACCGGAATAAAAGAACGTCGTTTTGCGGATAGACTTGAAGAAACAACTACAACGATGGGTGTTGAGGCTGCCAAAATTGCTATCGAACGTGCTGGCATTACTGCACAGGATGTTGACTTCATCATTTTTGCCACACTTAGTCCTGATTATTATTTTCCCGGTTGCGGGGTTCTGCTGCAGCGCGAAATGAAAATGAAAGAAATAGGTGCCCTTGATATCCGAAATCAATGTTCAGGATTTGTTTATGCACTATCTGTAGCAGATCAGTTTATAAAAACAGGCATGTATAAGAACATACTTGTTGTGGGTAGTGAGAAACATTCGTTTGCGATGGATTTTGAAACAAGGAGCAGAAATGTTTCTGTTATATTTGGGGACGGGGCAGGGGCAGTTGTTTTACAACCTACCCAGAAAGAGAACCAGGGTATATTAAGCACACATTTACATAGCGATGGTGCTGATGCAGAGATTTTGGCAATGTATTATCCTGGCGCTTCGGCAAATAAATGGCTTAAGGATAAGCCCGGATATCCTGATCAGGAACTTGGGGGGTTATTCATGACCGCAGAACAGTTGGAAAGTGGTGCCGCATTGCCTTATATGGATGGGCCTGCTGTATTTAAAAAAGCAGTGGTAAAATTCCCGGAAGTAATAAAAGAAGCTTTAAACGCCAACAATCTTACAGAGAAAGATATTGATATGTTGGTTCCTCACCAAGCTAACCTAAGAATAAGCCAATATGTACAGCAATTACTGGGCTTAAGTGACGACAAGGTATTTAATAATATTCAGAAATACGGAAATACCACAGCAGCCTCAGTTCCCATTGCACTCTGTGAGGCATGGGAAGAGGGTAAGATTAAAGATGGAGATCTTGTTTGTCTTGCGGCTTTTGGTTCTGGTTTTACCTGGGCAAGTGCTTTAATCAGGTGGTAAGCTTAATAGGCGCTAGCTTCCCTTTGCTGATCTTGTCATTTGTTCAAAGGCATCCCACATCTCATTCGGAATGGCTTCGAGACCATTAAACTGACCAGCCCCTTGTAACCACTCGCCGCCATCAATGGTAATTACTTCTCCGTTAATGTAGCCTGCGAAGTCACTGATTAGAAATGCCGCTAAATTAGCGAGTTCCTGATGTTCGCCTACGCGTTTCAAAGGAACCCTGTTCTTGAAATCGAACTTCTCTGCCAGATCGCCGGGCAATAACCGTTCCCATGCACCTTTAGTAGGAAAGGGGCCAGGGGCAATGGCATTTGTTCGGATACCATACTTGCCCCATTCAACAGCTAAAGAGCGTGTCATGGCCAGCACACCGCCTTTAGCGCACGCAGAAGGCACTACGTATGCAGAGCCTGTAAAAGCATAGGTGGTAACAATGTTTAAAACACTTGCGGTTTGTTTTTCTTTTATCCAATGTTTGCCAAAAGCAAGGGTACAGTTTACAGAGCCCTTTAAAACAATATCTATTATCGAAGAAAAAGCATTAGCTGACAAGCGTTCAGTTGGTGAAATGAAATTACCAGCGGCATTGTTAAGCAGTGCATCAACTTTCCCAAAGGTTTTTAATGTCTCGACCAACACATGCTCAACCTGTTCATATTCCCTGACGTCGCAAGCTAGCGCGAGGACTTTTCCGCCAGTTTCTTTCTCCATTTCTAAAGCTGTTTGCTGAAGCACATCAAGCTTACGGCTTGTGATCACCAGGTTTGCTCCTAATTTCAGAAAATAGGTTCCCATGGCTTTCCCTAAACCGGTACCACCACCCGTAACTACAATTGTTTTTCCTTTTAAGGCATCATCTCTTAACATTGGCTGATTGAACATGGCTTATTTCTTTTGCAGGTTATCTATAATTGTTTTTAAAATGCTACGGGTTGCGGGGGCCCACCACTGTTTTAGCATTACTTGCAATGCTTCACTTTGATCTGCACTGGTTGCTGTAATTAAATCTTTTCTGATGTTGAGCTTACTCTGTTCCCAGGTATTACGCTCCATAGCCATGTATTTTCTGATCTTTCTCTCGGCAGCTGTGAGGATACTGGCTGGATTTACAATCTCGTCGGCCAGACCAACCTGCAATGCCTCTCCAGGGGTAAATAGTTTCCCTTCTAAAAGACTTCTGGTAGCATTAGCCTGTCCAATCCAGAATGAGTACAGCTTAAAAATGCTGTTAGGTACAATTATGCCTACCGGAACTTCATTTAGCCCGATAATGTATTTGCCTTCGGCCATTATTCTATAATCGCAAGCCAGGGCTATAACGCATCCGCCGGCAGGGCTGTGCCCGTTTATGGCAGCAATTAGTGGTTTTTTAAATGCAGTTATAGTTGCTGTAAAATTCAGAAACAGATGCCAGAATGATTCAGCTTCTTCTTCTGAATAGTTGTATAATTCTATAAGGTCTAACCCGGCAGAGAAAAAATGTTCTTTGCCGGTGATAATTACACCAGCAATATTGGGATCACCCGCTATGTTTATGAGTATGTCATTTAATTCAGTAATCATTTCACGGTTAAGTGCGTTAGATTTACCTCTATCGAGCGTGATAATGCTTAAGTGATCTTTTATGGTGACTCTAATTGTATTCATTTATATTTATTTTACTTCATAGGTGTAAACTGTACGTGCTAAATTTCCAAGCATATCCATGCCCTCTATAACGATTCTGTAGGTTCCGGGTTCATCTGAATTGAAATAGTTGAAGGCTGCTTTTCCACTTTCATTTGTGACAATATTAGGATTCCAGTAAATGGTGGTCCTGTAATCTGGTCTGTTATCAGGAGCATCGTATTTTGGTGAATAGAATTCTCTTGGTGTATAATATCCTTTGGGCGAGAAAGGAATGATGCCTGGTGTAAACGTAGATGCGCTGGAATAGCCGCCTCCGCGTTTAGTGGTAATGACTAATACACCGCCACCTCCACGACTACCATAAATTGCAGTGTTGCCAGCAGATTTTAATACTTCAATCGTCTCAATATCCATTGGGTTAATATTATCCAGAAAATCGCCTTCCATTTGCATACCATCTAAAACTATTGACATTGGTGTGCCGTTGTTTCTCATTAAATATGGAGTTCCATTTCTAATAATCAAGCCAGCAACACGACCCTGTAAACACTGCGACAATGTAGTGCAGTATTGAAGCTGGTCTGTCGTTATAATAGCATCGGCGTTACCGGCACCATTTAGATTTGAGGAATTTTTAGCTGGATTTTTTTTCTCTACAATATTCACCTCTTTTAACAAAATTGTACGTTCCAGTATTCCGCGTTTAGTTAGATCGTCAAAATAGTTTTCACTTTGTTTCAGATATCCTGATAAGGCCTCATTAACATTCACCTCTATGTCGCCGGTATTTTTATTTTTAGTAACTATCTGTCCTGATACAACATCAAGAACTATATCTACACTCTTTTTGTTTTTTGCGGTTCTTGCCTGTACAATGAATTTAGTACTGTCATTAAAGATCAGGTTGTCGAAATTGAAACGTCCTTGTGCATCAGATAATGTATCAATTGCGAACAATCCTCCAGAGGAGGAGAAAAGTGATACCTTGGAGTTTGGTAAAGGTTTGCCGCCATAACTTGTAACTACTCCGCTGATTTTTAATGATTTTTCTGGTTCATAGCGAATATTTGGACCTGCATTATTAATTATATTTTTCCATAATATTCTTCTCCATCCCTGGGTTATCATTAGGTTATCTAAATCCTGTTGTGTTTTTTGATCATCATGTAAAAAGTAGTAGTTAGGTTTTTCTATGTAACCAATAAGATCTGAAGTAAGCAGCAGGGTCGTAAAAATGTTGCTTTCATTTTCTTCGTCAGGCTTTACTGATGTAGTATTGGTAACAGCTATAGAAAAACTTGCCTGCGCAGGCTTTTCCGCAAAATCTGCCTGAAGATTTACGTTAACTTTTTCCTTCCTTGCGTAGCTTTCTTTAGCGGTTGAAACCTTTGTTGTTATCTTGTCCTTAACATTATTTACAAAAACAAGGCGCTCTGCAACGGGAGTGTTCCGAGCAGAGAATAAGGTGAGCTGAATTATGCCTGATGGTAAATCTTTTTTAGGAATTGAGGTGGTTATAATTTGTTTTTGAGAAGCGGCTTTGGATATGAAATAAACATTTCCATTGTTTTGTGCAACTAGTTTTAACTCACCATTTCCTATTAGATCGGGACTCAATAAAACTTTAGCAACAACATTTTCCGTATTGCTGTTTACCGTAATGATATAACCACTTGGTAATACTCGGGGTAGATTTATAGTGCTTTCAGACCCGTCTTTATATTTTACTTTAGCAGCATAAGTTTTTCCAGGCTGTGGATTGAGTATAAAACTACCTATTCCTAAGTGTTGTGTGCTAAATTGAGTAACTTCCTGACCATCGTTATCTATTATTGATCCTTTTACATCTTCGCCCAATCCAGAAGCATTTACGGCTTTGATTCCAATTTTATTAGGTAGGCTTTCTACTAGGTTTCCGCTTTCGGGGAAGAACTGGACATCTATTGCATTTGATGTTGCTTTAACGGGAATTTCTTTGATCATCTTTTTCTTATCTGGAAGAGTCAGCGTAGCTATAATTTTTCCGGATTTGTACAAAGATGGCTGAGTATTTAAAAAACTGATGTTTACCTCTCCCTGATCATTGGTTACTGCTTTTCCTTTTGCCAGGCTTCTGAAGTTTAACTGAACCTCGTATGAGACATCACTTTGTGCATATGGAACACCTTTTTTATCTGTAAACCTGATGTTGGCATCTACTTTTTCTGCGGTATTTTGCTTGCTAAAAGCATAGCTGGTGTTTGTGTAAACATTATTAGCCCATGAATTGCCAATTTTTATGGTTTTATCGAAAAAGAATTCTGTTCCCGCATTCTTCATCCATTGGGTATATGCCCTTATTCGATAGTTCCCTTCCGTAAAAGAATCAGGAAGTTTAAAGTCGCCCCAGGTAAATCCCGAAATCACAGGCAACTTAATCTGCTTTTTAACGGAATCTTTTTCGCTGATCAATTCAACATATAGTGCATTGCTGATTGTTGATGGTTTTCCTGTTTGAGCATTTACAACGTAAGCCTTAAACCAAATGTCATCGCCGATGGCATAAAAGGGTTTATCAAGATGCAAGTGCACTTTTTCCTGAGGATACTTTTCAATATATGCCTCCAGTTTCTTTATCAATGCACTAAACGGATCGTCATCCGCTTTGTAAGCAAAAGTTATAAGTATCCCAAAGCATAGTAACAAAGGCAGAATTAGCTTACGTTTCATAAATAAGAACCTTAACAAATAAAGCCTCAATATACGAAATATTAACTTTAGAACTTATTCTTCCACATCATGCTTTCTACAGGTTTTGTGGTTTTGTTGTTGTATTTAGCGTTAGTTTTGGTGTTATACATTGTTTGAATATCGCCTTGAACCATAAAGTAAATTAATTGGCCAATTGGCATTCCGGCATATATTCTTACAGGTTGTGCGCATGAAATTTCTAATGTCCATGTATTGCAAAAACCAACATCACCTTTACCCGCGGTTGCATGGATATCTATTCCCAATCTACCGGTGCTTGATTTTCCTTCAAGAAAGGGAATATGGGCATGGGTTTCTGTATATTCTAAAGTAACACCTAGATACAGTGTGCCTGGATGTAGCACATATCCTTCTTTTGGAATTTCGAAATGATCTATTTTATTGTGTGCTTTTGCATCAAGAACCCTGTCTTTGTAAGTAGCCAGATACTTGCCCAAATGAACATCGTATGAGTTTGTGCCAAGGCATTCGGGGTTAAAAGGCTCTATTATAATGGTTCCCTTATCTATTTCTTCCAGTATTCGTTTGTCGGACAGTATCATTTTATCTAGTATTTGGACGAAATTATGATTAATTTAAGATACTTTTGCATAGTTTTCTAAAATAGAGATGCCTGTAGTTTTTAATAAAAATATTGACGAGGATACCATACTTGCTGTATGGAAAATCGAAGAAACTGAAGAGCAGCTGATTTCGGGTTTACAACTGAAGCAGCATGAGCTTGATGTGATTTCATCGTTAAATAATGGAAAGCGGTTGCTTCATTGGCTAAGCACAAGGGTGCTATTAAGAACAATGCTTAATACTTCAGAATATATCGACTGCCGCATGGATGAGCACGGTAAGCCATATCTTCCTAACCTCGGATACCATATTTCTTTAAGTCATTCTTACGATTACGCGTCGGTAATTGTTGGTAAGAAGAAGAAGGTGGGGGTTGATATTGAACTTATTAAACACAAAATAAAGAGCATAAGGAATAAGTTTCTGTCTGACTCGGAACTTGCTCAAAAACAAATTGGTGATAACACTAATGGATTATATGTGTGCTGGTGTGCAAAAGAAGCTATCTATAAATGGAATGGGAGAAAGGGACTGGAGTTTAAACGAGACATTCATATCAAGCCCTTTAAGCTTAAAGATGAAGGAAGTCTTAAGGCTCTTGTTGATCTTCCTGAAGGAGCTTTGGAGCTTACTGTGCACTATTTTAAAACTAACGATGGCTATATGTTAGGTTACGTGGTAGCTTAACTTTTCATAAAATGAATAAGAAAGTTGAATTTATAGACTGGTGTCTTGTTGATTATCAGGATGCCTGGGATAAACAGGAAGTTTTGTTCAATCAAAGCGTGGCTTTGAAAACACAAAACCGAACAAATAACACAAATCTGGAGACCCCTAATTTTTTGGTGTTTTGTGAGCATCCTCATGTATATACCTTAGGGAAAAGTGGTCACCCGGAAAACTTGTTGCTTAATGAACAAGGTTTATTAGAAAAAGAGGCAAAATATTATAAAATTAACCGTGGTGGTGATATAACATATCATGGGCCAGGGCAAATAGTGGGTTATCCAATTCTTGATCTGGATAATTTTTTTACTGATATCCACCTTTATTTAAGAACACTTGAAGAAGCGGTTATTTTAACCTTGAATGATTACGGGATTATATCTGGTCGGTATCCAGGCTATACAGGAGTATGGCTGGACGCTGATAATGAGAGAGCACGTAAAATATGTGCATTGGGTGTGAGGTGCAGCAGGTGGGTAACCATGCATGGCTTTGCGTTCAATGTAAATACAGATCTTAACTACTTTAAAAATATTGTTCCTTGTGGGATAGACGATAAGGATGTAACCTCGATACAACGTGAATTAGGCTATCCGCTAGATATGGAAGAGGTTAAAGGTAAGCTGAAAAATCATATTGCCAGTCTGTTTGGCATGCAGCTGATCTGATTCATCTTGAAAAAGGGATTTGAAATTTTGATTTTTTGACATAAAGATTATCTTTATATAAATTAAAACTCAAAAACCTATGGACTACAATTCAGAGTACTCTTCAGCAGCCGCCGCCGGATTGGGCGCCGGAACCGTTTTCTTTTGTTTAATCGTGCTAGTTATTGTCTATGCCGGATTATGGAAAACCTTCGTTAAAGCCGGAAAACCAGGATGGGCGGCTATAATACCAATTTACAATTTAATTGTCCTTATCGAAATTGTTGGTAAACCGACAATATGGATACTTTGGTTATTAATACCATGTGTAAATATTGTATTTAGTGTTTGGCTAATGAATCTGCTAAGTAAAAGTTTCGGAAAAACAGAAGGCTTTACCGTCGGACTTATTATTTTGCCAATTGTGTTCTATCCTATATTAGGCTTTGGTGATGCTAAGTATTTAGGCCCATCTGCTGCAGAAGCACAAAATGGTTTTAATAATCCAAACAACCCTTTTGGTAATAATAATCCGTTCAACGATCCATTTAACAAACCACCTACCACCCCTGGAATTTAATTGTTAGTGTTTATAACATATATCTTATCCGCCTGGTCTTCTTTCTTAGACAAGGCGGATATTTTTTTGCTGCCATGTCCGTTTAAGTATCTCTTTAAAATCGACTGTCCGGGATGTGGATTTCAACGCTCACTAATATTTCTCCTAAAAGGGGATTGGGAAAAGAGTTTTGATATGTATCCACCAACGGTTCCTCTTCTCATTACTTTTATTGTAGGGTTATCGGCAAACTACTGGTTCGGCAAAAGAAGTGATAAGCTCATTAAAACACTATATCTTATTACGGGGTCAATTATATTAGTCAGTTACGTTTATAAAATGTGGATACCTCATCCGCACTAGTAAAATTTCTCAAATCCGTATCTCTTGTTATTCCGTAAATGTCGAATATGAGATATTCGATGGTAATTCTATCATTATTACTGATATTAGCCTGTAAGAAAGGAGAGGTAAAGTCGATGGTTAATGATAGCACTACAAACACGGTTGTGAACCCGTTAAATTATCTTGCGCTTGGCGATTCCTATACCATAGGAGAGTCAGTAGAACGTTATGAGAATTTCCCAAACCAGCTTGCAAATGACCTTACAAAAAAGGGCCTTATAATAAACTCCCCGATCATAGTTGCGAGGACGGGATGGACAACCAGCGAATTGAAATCTGGAATCAAAGACTCTGGGGTACCTGAGCATAAATTTGATATTGTTACTTTACTAATAGGTGTAAATAATCAATATAGAGGTGAATCAAAAGATGTTTACCGTAAGGAATTTAAAGAGCTCCTGCAAATCGCTATTAATTTCACAAAAGACAAAAAATCGCATGTTTTTGTGATATCAATTCCCGATTGGGGAGCTACACCGCATGGCCAGCAAAGCGGACGTGATCCACAAGTCATTGCTAAGGAAATAGATGCTTTTAATGTAATAAACAAAGAAGAGACATTGGCCGCGGGTTTGAATTATTCCAACATTACACCATTTTCCAGATTAGCACTGTCAGACAAAACCTTGGTTGCCGGAGATGGCCTGCATCCCTCAGGAAAGATGTATGCCGGATGGGTTGCGAATGTTGCTCCGTTAGTATTGACGAATTTGAAATAATTATTACCTAATCTCTCTTTGAAGTAATATGTCTGTAGTCTTTAATTACCGTTTTTAAGAATTCTAATTCGTTCATTCCCACTGGCACTTTAATGGCAAGATGTGTTGAGATTCTTGCTGACATTGCATAAATTAAATCAGCATTATTTGTTCTGTAAAAAGTACTGATAACTTCATGGATTAGCTCTGCATCTCTATCTGTAAGCTGATCAGCATAGGCAAAAACGGGGGTATATTCTTCTTCTACCGGATGAAAAGCAATGTGGTTAAAGCCAGTACGGGCAACTGTTTTTATGAGTGTGGTGCCGGCTACTATATCGCCAATTCTTTGCTTGTTTTCTGTTATAGCCACACAAATTAATCCGCCTACCTGAGCGGTTAGTGTAAAATCTACGAGTCTAAACAACCAGCGGATAAAATACTGACCTAAACTTGCCTGGCCTCCGTTTAAGCTAATCACTTTTATCTTTAGTAACTTTTTGCCGATACTTTGTCCGTTCATAAAGATCTCAGAAATAAGGTCATAAAAAACAAAGCAAGCACCATAAATTGACCATATGGAAATGACAAGGATTTTTGACTGTGCAGAGCCTGTAAGTGCAGTTAATACCATAAGCAGAATTGCTACGACGATAAAAGCGCCCAAATCAATCAACCTTGCAGCCACCCGTTCTCCCAATCCTGCAACCGGATAGTCTATAGCCACATGCTGACTTGTGTTTACCTGTATTGTTTCCATATAAACTCAAACTTAGATAAAATTTAAAACAAAGAAATGTTCAGGAGAATTAAAATAATGATAGTGAATTTTTCTTGTAAAAATCTTTTTTATGCTATTTTACATGAAAATTAGAGCCCTCACAAAACCTATGAGAGAATCGTTGTTTGTTAAGCAGAATTCCAGTAAATGGAAATCCTATGAACAAATGAGTGCAGCCACACCAGATGAGCTGGCTGATAGGTTTGTTGACATTACCAATGATCTGGCTTACGCCAAAACATTTTATCCAAAATCAAAAACAACAGAATATTTAAACGGAATTGCTGCATTGCTGCATCAATCTATTTATAAGAATAAAAAAGAGGACACCAATACGTTCATTGAATTCTGGAAATTTGAGTTACCTATCCTTTTTTATACCTATCGCAGGCAGTTGCTGTATGCACTAATATTTTTTGTAATCTCAAGCTTAATAGGAATTCTGTCTGCAAAATATGATGATTCTTTCTTAAGGTTAATACTTGGAGATGGGTATGTAAATATGACCAATGAGAACATTGCTAAGGGAGATCCATTTGGCGTTTATAAAAAGCAAGGTGAGTTCAGCATGTTTTTTATGATTGCTGCCAACAATATCTATGTGTCTTTATTGATGTTTGTAAGTGGAATATTCTTCTCGATTGGGCCTGTATTCTTTATCTTAAGAAATGGAATAATGCTTGGCTCATTCGAATATTATTTCTTTAGTAAAGGTTTGGGACTGGAATCTATATTGGTAATATGGATTCATGGGACTTTGGAAATATCTGCCATCATAATTGCCGGTGGTGCAGGTTTGGTTTTAGGGCATGGCTTATTGTTTCCTAAAACATATACACGCCTTCAGGCATTTATAAAAAGTGCAAAAGACGGAACTAAAATAGCTTTGGGAATATTACCTATAATTGTGGTGGCAGCAATATTTGAAAGTTTTGTTACCAGGCATACCGATATGCCGATTTGGTTAAGTGTTTCCATTCTTGGAGGCTCATTTTTATTTATGGTTTGGTATGTAGTATTGTATCCTGCCCAACTTATTAAACGCACTCAAAATATAAACAATGTCTGATAAATTAGAATTTAGAAAGCTCAGAGAGTTTGGTGAGATCATTAATGATATGTTCCAGCAGTTGTTCTCATTCAATTATTTCGTTGTGATCATATTTTCATTACTCAATTATACTGCAATAACTGTTTCAACCTTAAGCTTTATTGCATTATACGTTCAAAAAGGAAACCAGGCGCCAACTGTGGAAGAAGTTTGGTCATATTTCAAATATTATTTCCTTAGGGTATTTGGGAGTAGTATTGCTGTGTGTATTTTTCTTATTATTTGCCTTCTATTCTGTGGCTTGCCGTTTTTTTATGTGTTTCCGGYGATGTCTCTTTTTTATTCCATAATGGTGGTAGAGAATGGAAGCTTTGAATATTCATTTAGCAGATCTTTCAAACTCTTAAAAGATCAATGGTGGGTAACCGCAGGAGCAATATTTGTTATATGGATAATTACCTATGCATGCATGTCTATGGCCTCTATGCCAGCTATAATACTTACTATGGTTTCTGCATTTACCAAAGCATCCGGTGGTATGAGTACTTTTATCATTGTTATTTCTACAGTTATTCAATATGTATGTCAGGTGTTTATGATCTTGCCTGTTATAGGTGTTACACTCTGTTATTTTAATCTGGTAGAACGTTTGGATAATACCGGATTATTGGAAAGGATAAATCAACTTGGAAAGTCCGAAACGAATTTAAATTCTACCCCTGAGGATTATTAGCATGCGTTTACTGCTCTTCATTTTTCTTTTTTTTGGAATGCTACAGGTTCAGGCTAATGTAGAAAAGCAGGATTCTGTTGCACAAAAAACAGTCGTCAGACTGGATACGACTAAGGTTGATCTGCGTGGGTTCGATAAAAGTAAACTGGAAGCACATAGTAAAGAAACAGACTTCATTTATGATGATGTCCCTGCGCCAAATCTTAGCTTTTGGGACAGGTTTTGGCGATGGTTTTGGCGCTTGATAGGCCAAGCACTAAGTAACAAGGTGTCTGGTGGTTTAATAAAATACTTAGCAATTATTGCACTGGTTGGATTGGTAGTTTTCATTGTCTTAAAAATAATTGGTGCAGATCTGAAAATATTTTCCCGTAAGTCTCAAATAGTGGAGGTGCCCTATAATGAGTCTGATGATAACATCCATGAAATTAATTTTAATGAGGAGATAGAAAAGGCTATAGTGAATGCTAATTATAGATTGGCTGTCAGACTTTTGTATTTGCGGACACTTAAAAAACTGAGCGATAAAGACCTGATTCACTGGCTCCCTGAAAAAACAAATCAAACGTATATCAGCGAGATTAATGATTCCGATAAGAAGAAAGAATTCAGCAAGCTTACTCATCAATTTGAATATGTTTGGTACGGCGAGTTTTTTATTGACAAAGAGAATTTCAATGCCATTAAAGACACTTTTGAACGGTTTAATTTACATAGCTCATGAAGGGATTAAGAAGATATCTTATTGTGAGTGCCGTGCTTTTGGTTGGTTATCTGGTTGCCCAGTATTATAAACCCAAGCCAACAAACTGGACCCCCAGCTATTTAAAAGAAGATAAGATCCCCTATGGCACGTACATTCTGTTTCATGAAATACATGATTTATTTCCCAAAAGAGATGTGAGAATAATCCGAGATCCAATATATAATATTTTAANNNNAGTTTAATAATACCAACTACCTTTTTATTTCTCATTCTATGGAACTTGATAAGCTGGATTTTAAAGAACTTATCAGCTTTGTAAATGAGGGAAACAATGCTTTTTTTGCCGCCTTTGATTTTGGTAAAATTTTAAGTGATACACTTAAGTTTGATATAGGATCGTCGTATAACTATTCGACAGAAAAATCTACCGGAATTAATTTCACCAATCCAAAGTTGAAAACGAAATACAATTATGCCTTCGGAAAGCAAATTGCCGAACAGTATTTTAGTAAAATCGATACTTCCAGGGTAACGGTATTGGGTAAAAATGCTAATGGGAAGCCAAACTTTATTAAATACAGTTTTGGTAAAGGAAATATATACATTTTACCAAATCCTCAACTATTTACCAATTACAGCCTGATAAATCCTTTAGGCGCGGATTATGCAGCAAAGGCCCTATCATACCTTCCCAGCTCTGCAAGTTTAATGTGGGACGAACACAATACACGAGGTAATATCGATGATTCAGCCGTTTTAAGAGTGATTTTTAGAAATGAATCACTGCGATGGGCATACTATATTGCATTGGTAGGATTGATCATCTTTGTTTTGTTTGAAATGAAGCGCAGACAGCGGATAATTCCTGTAATAGAACCCTTAAAAAACTCATCCTTAGATTTTGTTAAGGTTGTTGGAAAAGTATACTATCAGCAACGGGACAATGGAGATATTGCAAGAAAAAAGGTAAGCTATTTTCTTGAGCATATTCGAAGTACCTATAACCTTAAAACAACATCACTGAATAAAGAATTGGAAGAAGCTTTAAATATCAGATCAGGAGTGCCCCAAGAAACGATTAGCCAACTGTTTAGCATTGTAAATGTGATAAATAACAATCAGTTTGTTGATGATAACTCACTGATCAACCTTAATAAACTAATTGAAAGATTTTATAAACAAGCTCAATAAACTATGGAACCGGAAATTTTTAATGAAAGAACCGACTTAACTGAACTTAATCAGGCTGTTGATCAGATAAGACAAACACTGAGCAGTATTATTATTGGGCAAAAGGAAACAATAGATTTTCTAATTGCAGCCCTACTTGCCGATGGCCATATTTTGCTCGAAGGTGTCCCTGGTGTGGCTAAAACATTAAGTGCTAAACTTGTTGCCAAAAGCATTGATGCTTCATTTTCACGAATTCAGTTCACTCCTGATTTAATGCCTTCCGATGTATTGGGGACATCTGTATTTGACCCCAGATCTTCGTCGTTTGAATATAGAAAAGGGCCTATATTTGGACATATCATATTGGTTGATGAAATTAATCGCGCTCCTGCAAAAACTCAGTCAGCTTTGTTTGAAGTGATGGAAGAACGACAAATAACTGTAGATGGACATACCTATCAAATGGATGAGCCTTTTATGGTGCTGGCTACCCAAAATCCAATAGAACAGGAAGGGACTTATAGATTGCCCGAAGCCCAGCTAGATAGATTCTTATTTAAGATCGAAGTTAAATACCCTACACTGGAAGAAGAGATAATTATCCTTCAAAATCAACATCAGCAAAAGCTTGAGGTAGAGATAAATGCAGTTAAAGCGGTTCTAAGTATCGATAAGATTAAGAAATGCAGGGCAATAATTAAGGCCTTGCATGTTGAACCTAAACTAATAGAATATGCAGCAAGGATAACTCATGAAACAAGGAATAATAAATCACTTTACCTGGGCGCTTCACCCCGGGCATCTTTAGCAATGATCAATAGCGCTAAAGCCATTGCAGCAATGCAGGGTCGTGATTTTGTTACGCCAGAGGATATCATAAAAGTGGCGGTACCTGTTCTTGCACACAGAATTATGCTAACACCAGATAAGGAAATGGAAGGACTTACTCCTGCTGATATAGTTGGTCAAATTATTCAAAAATTAGAAATTCCAAGGTAATACCAAAGCTGTTGAAGAACTTTTTTAAGACATATTATAAAGACCTGTTTTTAGGTAAAAGGCTGTTTGCAGGAATTGGGCTTTGTGCTACTTTGTTCCTGTTTTCTTTCTTTTTGCCATGGCTTGGGGATATCCCATTTATTGCTTTTTGGACGCTGATAGCATTGGTTATTATTGATATGCTCATGCTTTATCGACAGGATAGGAGCTTCTTTTTAAGACGGGATCTTCCCGAAAGATTAAGTAACGGCGATGAAAATGAAATCAATATTTATATCGAGAGCTTTTATCCTTTTGCAACTAAAGTTGGTATTATTGATGAAATTCCTTTACAATTTCAGAAGAGAGACATCTGGTTTACCAGTAATTTAAAACCCCGTGAACACAAAACAATTAATTATACTTTAAGGCCTACCAAAAGGGGCGAATATGTATTTGGATTGGTTCGGTTGTATGTTAGTTCGCCGCTAAGCTTAATAGTAAGGAGGTTTAACTTTGGACAAGAAACAACAGTGCCAGTTTATCCTTCCTTTTTGCAATTAAGAAGATACGAATTAATGGCGATATCAAACAGACTGAATGAAATTGGGATTAAAAAAATAAGAAGAATAGGTCATAGCCTGGAGTTTGATCAGGTAAAGAGTTATGTGCAGGGCGATGATTATAGAACTGTTAACTGGAAAGCGACAGCCCGGAAAGGAGAGTTGATGGTGAATTCCTTTACAGATGAAAAAGCTCAACATGTCTATTGTGTGATTGATAAATCGAGAATCATGAAAATGCCTTTTGAGGGATTGAGCTTATTGGATTATGCAATTAATGCAAGTTTAATTCTTTCTAACGTGGCTTTGTTAAAGGAAGATAAAGCGGGCTTAATAACCATAGCTGAAAAGACCGGAAGTATTGTGCCAGCAGATAGAAAACCTGCTCAGCTTGGTAAGATTATGAGCGTTTTGTATAAAGAAAAAACAAGATATCTCGAAACCAACATGGAGGCCCTTTATACAAGCATCCGAAGCGTTTTAAAGCAGCGTAGTTTGTTAGTTTTCTTTACAAATTTCGAAAGCATGTCGGCATTAAACAGACAGCTGCCATTTTTAAAGCGTATTGCTAAATTCCATTTGCTGCTTATTGTGTTTTTTGAAAACACCGAACTGAAATCTCTTACCGAACAGGAAGTAAAAGACGTAGAAGGGATTTACATTAAAACCATTGCCAGCAAATTTGCTTATGAGAAAAAGCTAGTCGTAAAGGAACTTGCCAAACATGGAATCTTAAGCATTCTTACCCCACCAGAAAAACTGACCATAAATGTAATCAACAGATATCTTTCTATTAAAGCCCAACAGAAAATCTAATAAGACTTTAGCACTCAGGCAAACTTATTGGAATATTGGTAGCCAAACCGCCATCAGATGTCTCTTTATATTTCGAATTCATATCTAAAGCAGTTTCCCACATCGTATTAACTACGGCGTCTAAACTTACCTTGGCTTTGTCCGGGTTACTTTGCAATGCAAGCTGACTTGCTGTAATTGCTTTAATAGCGCCCATAGTATTCCTTTCTATACAAGGTATTTGAACTAAACCACCAATAGGGTCACAGGTAAGGCCTAAGTGATGCTCCATGGCTATTTCAGCAGCCATTAAAACCTGTCTCTGAGAGCCTCCTAAACACTCAGTGAGCGCAGCTGCTGCCATTGCTGAAGACACTCCGATTTCGGCCTGGCATCCGCCCATAGCAGCAGATATTGTAGCTCCCTTTTTGAAGATACTGCCTACTTCAGACGCACAGGCAATGAACTGTGTAATTTTTTCTTCATCAAATCCATCACAAAATGTTATAAAGTATTGTAATACCGCTGGTATAACTCCAGCCGCGCCATTGGTTGGGGCCGTTACCACCCTGCCAAATGAAGCATTTTCTTCATTAACAGCCAGGGCAAAACAGCTCACCCAGTCAAGCGTGTAATTAAATCCATTTCCGCCTGCTCTAATGGCCATTATCCAACTTTCATAGTTAGTGTACACACTATTGCCCATCAGCTTTTTATTAAGCGCTGCGGCCCTTCTGGCCACGTTTAGCCCTCCCGGCAAAAAACCTGAGGTATGACACCCTCTGTAAATGCAATCCTTCATTACATTGAAGTGCTGCAAAATTCCTGTTTTTGTTGCAGCTTCTGTCCGCCAGGCCAGTTCATTTTCCATTACTACCTCAGAAACTTTAAGTCCTGTAGTAAGGCACCAGTGTAACAGATCTCCAGCTTTTTCAATAGGGAAAGGTAAATCAACCTGCTCTCTTTCTTTACCATCCTCTCCTTCTTTAACTACAAAACCACCGCCAATAGAGTAATAGGTCTCGGATATTGCTTTTTCCGTTTTTAGAAACGCTTGAAAAGTAACCGCATTTGGGTGAAATGGAAGGCTTTCAAAAAGGAGAAATATCAGATCCTCATCATAGTTGAATTCAATTGGTTTTTCTCCTGCCAGAATTAGTGACTGCTCTTTTTTGATAGATTCAATAGTACACTCAATCGAGTTTACATCAAATGTTACTGGATCTGCACCTGCCAGTCCCAATAATATGGCAACATCAGTTCCATGTCCTTTACCAGTTTTTGCTAAGGATCCGTAAAGCAAAATCTTTATTTGCTCAACCTCACCTAATAAATTTTGCTGTTTTAACGAAGCTGTGAATTGCTGTGCTGCTCGCCACGGACCAAGGGTGTGTGAACTTGAAGGTCCAATTCCTATCTTAAAAATATCAAATACTGAGATCTGTTCTCTTTGCATAATGCAAAGCTAAAACTTAAAAATCAAATGCTATGATATTTCTATCCTGAAGCATACGGTCTACAAATCTTTTGTGGTTTTTGGGGCTCCCTATGGCTATCCATGTTCCACTGATGATGCCATTAGCGAGTTCCTGCTTGCCCCGGGTAAGCTTTAATTTAGAGGTCTTGATGTCTTCTTCATATTTCTCCAGACTTTCATTTTCAAATCTTTTTACGATTCTGTAAACTCTTTTAGTAAAGCGGCGTTCTACCATATCTTCTAAAAAGGGAAAAGTAAGTAAGGCCAATAGAACAACCAGTGTTACACCTATTGCCTGTTCATAATATCCAGAACCAATAGCCATTCCAATTGCGGCTACAATCCATATTACACAAGCTGTAGTTAAGCCTTTAACCTGATTGTCTTCTTTAAAAATAACACCTGCACCCAAAAAGCCTATGCCAGTAACAATATTGGAGGCAATACGATCATGGCTACTTAAACCAATTTTTATAGACAGAATGGTGAATAATGTAGAACCAAGACCAATCATGATCATGGTTTTTAGTCCAGCCTGTTTGCTTCTGAACTCTCGCTCCGCACCAATTAAACCACATAGTAGTGTTGCCAGTAAAAATTTGTTCACTTCACTAAGCGTAAGGAAATGACCGTTCTCTAAAAAATTCTCCATCATGTTTTAACTACCTAAATATAACAAAGATTTAAAACAAAAAGACCCGCTGATAACAGCGGGTCTTTTTTTATATGTGTAGGCAAATAATGATTACATCATTCCACCCATACCACCACCACCCATAGGAGGCATAGCACCACCTGCAGGAGCTTCTTCCGGATCATCAGCTAAAACAACCTCAGTTGTTAATAACATAGCCGCAATAGAAGCTGCATTTTCTAATGCTACACGACCAACTTTAGTTGGATCGATAACACCAGCTGCAATTAGGTTCTCATATACATCAGTACGGGCATTGTAACCGAAGTCAGCTTTACCTTCTTTAACTTTTTGTACAACGATAGAACCTTCGATACCAGCATTCTGGCAAATCTGACGTAAAGGCTCTTCAATGGCACGACGAATGATCTGGATACCAGTAGTTTCGTCATCATTTGAACCTTTCATGCCTTCTAACGCCTCGATAGCACGGATGAAAGCAACACCACCGCCAGCCACGATACCTTCTTCAACCGCTGCGCGGGTTGCATGTAAAGCATCATCAACACGGTCTTTTTTCTCTTTCATTTCAACTTCAGAAGCTGCACCTACGTAAAGAACTGCAACACCGCCAGCTAATTTAGCCAAACGCTCTTGTAATTTCTCTTTGTCATAATCAGATGTAGTAGTCTCAATTTGAGCTTTGATCTGGTTAACACGAGCTTTGATGTCTTCAGACTGACCAGCACCATTGATGATTGTAGTGTTGTCTTTGTCAACAACAACTTTCTCAGCAGTACCCAAATAAGTAAGGTCAGCATTCTCTAATTTATAACCTCTTTCTTCAGAGATAACAGTACCGCCAGTTAAAATAGCGATGTCTTCTAACATTGCTTTTCTTCTGTCGCCAAAACCTGGGGCTTTAACAGCAACAACTTTCAGAGATCCACGGATTTTGTTAACTACTAAAGTAGCTAAAGCTTCACCGTCTAAATCTTCAGCGATGATCAATAGCGGTTTACCAGTTTGAACTTGTTTTTCTAATACAGGCAACAATTCTTTCATGTTGCTGATTTTTTTGTCGTAGATCAAAATGTAAGGGTTTTCTAATTCCGCTTCCATTTTGTCAGCATTAGTTACAAAATATGGAGATAAGTAACCACGGTCAAATTGCATACCTTCAACTGTTTTTACTTCAGTTTCAGTACCTTTTGCTTCTTCAACAGTAATAACGCCATCTTTACCAACTTTGCCCATAGCCTCAGCGATCAATGCACCAATTACTTCGTCATTGTTAGCAGAGATAGACGCAACTTGTTTGATTTTGTTGTTGTCTTCACCTACAGTTTGCGATTGAGCTTTTAAGTTCTCAACAATTGCAGTAACTGCTTTATCGATACCACGTTTTAAGTCCATTGGATTTGCACCAGCAGCTACGTTTTTAATACCTGCAGTTACAATTGCCTGAGCTAACACAGTTGCAGTTGTCGTTCCGTCACCCGCAATATCAGCAGTTTTAGAAGCTACTTCTTTAACCATTTGAGCACCCATATTTTCAATTGGGTCTTTCAATTCAATTTCTTTAGCTACTGTAACACCATCTTTAGTGATAGCAGGTGAGCCAAATTTTTTGTCAATGATTACGTTACGACCTTTTGGGCCTAAAGTTACTTTTACAGCATTAGCCAAAATGTCAACACCTCTTTTCAGAGAGTCGCGGGCTTCTACATTATATTTTACTTGTTTTGCCATTTTATTTTTTTTGATTCTTGTTTAAGCTGAAATGAATTAAGCATTAACCAATTTCATTTCAATAATTATACTTGGATTAAAGAGTTCCTAAGATATCAGAATCTCTCATAATTAAATACTCAGTACCTTCAATAGTAACTTCAGTGCCACCATATTTACTGTATAAAACCTGATCACCAACCTTAACACTTAATGGGATTAGATTTCCAGTTTGATCAGCATATTTACCAGGTCCTACAGCTACTACTATTCCTTGTTGAGGTTTTTCTTTAGCGGTATCAGGGATATAAATACCAGAAGCTGTTTTTTCTTCTGCAGCAGCAGCTTCAACAACTACTCTATCTGCATTAGGTTTAAAGTTTAAAGCCATAACTTATTATTGTTTTGTTTTTAGATTTATAAATGTAAAAGTAATTTAATTACGCACGAAGTACATATCAGTTTTTGTGCCAAGGGGCTTAAGCTTGACAAATTTACACAGCCTTGTCAGCTAATGGATTAAGGCAAACTATTTTTGTGTCAGAGTGGCAGGGGTAAAAAAAAGCCCGGAAGTGGTATTACTTCCGGGCTTTTGCATTCTTATAGAATATAAGAACTTATTTTTTTGTAGTGTCTGTTGCTGCTGGTGGCGTATTTGCCGGAGCAGGAGCAGTATTGCCGCCACCAATTGGAGATGGAGTAGGAGTCTTGTCAAGTTGTTCCTGAATTTTAGAACCAGCTCCAGTTGCTGATGAGCCGCCTGATTTACCAATAGTTGTAATTGATAAAGTAAGCACTACAACAAGCGCTAATAAAACCCAGGTTCCTTTTTCTAAAACGTCACCTGTACGTTGAACGCCAAACATATTACTGCCAGATCCGCCTGTTGCCAGACCACCACCTTTAGGATTTTGTATCAAAACAAATAGCGCTAAGGCAATACAAACGATGATTAATAAAATAATTAAGAAAAGCATATTATGTTAGGTTGTTAAATTTTTTTTTCTATCGATTGAATAAGGTCGGCAAAGTAACGGCTTTTTTCTGGAAACATCAAACTTAATTTTTCATAAGTCTCTATGGCCTTGTCATAAAGCATCTGCTCAATATAGATGTTTGCCAGCGTTTCAGATACCAGGTCATTATGGTCCTCCGCACTTTTTTTGGCTTTATTCTCGTTATTTATTTGCTCTGGTTTAGGTGGACTTATCTGAGGCTCGTTCTTTATAAAGCTTTCAATAATTTCAGCTCCCTTTGAGCGTTGTTTAAACTCATTTGGCGAATATTCACTTTCTTCTTCATCAAATGGGCTCTGCATGTGAAATATATTCTCCACATATTGCTGCTGAAGCTCATTTGCTTTTTTATTTCTATCCGGTTTTTGCTCCTGCTCTTGCTTAACATGCTTGGGCGAAGCGTAAGGTTGAAATATTTGCTGATGCTCTTTTCTTGTTTTAGCAAGCCACCATAAAAATGTGTAAGGAAGCTGATCATCATCATATTTACTGATCACAATCGTATCATCTTCTTCAACAGGCTCTTCTTCTTTATATTCCTCAATTTGATTCTCAGTAACTTCCGAAGTTTCTGTTACTGGTTCAACTTTGAAATTTTCCTGAAAGGCGAAAAAATCTGTAGCTACAATGTTCTCTAAAACAAGGTCATCCTCTGGGTTCTCTCTGTTTTCTTCAAGAGTAATCGGAGGTGTATCAGCGTAATGATAATCACTTATGTTTACTTCGCCAATTTCATCAAATACTTCCTGGTCATCGCTTATCTTTTGTTCTTCCAATTCAGAAGGAACTTCATCAATTACAAATTCGTCTAAGGTTTCAGGGTTATTACCGAAAGATTCTGAAGGTGAATAGCTGACAACGTTGAAACCTACCGGCTCTAAGCGTTCTGTTTCATGAATAAAATTATGGAGTAGCTGTCCATTCGTGTACAGGGCAGCAGTAGCAAGATTGGCATTGCCCTCATCTGTATTCAAAGTGGCTTTTGCCAGCAGCAGATGAACGGGTTGAAAATAAGGATACTGCTTAACGAGATCTTGAAGCATAACTGTGTCATCCTGAGATGTTTTCTCAGGTACAGCAATTAATCTTGTTAGCTGTTCTTTAATATTCATATCCTGCTCCACGATGCTAAGTTAATAATTGATCTCTATTTTGACCTACCATTGTGCAAAAGCCCTGTTAAAAATATCCTCAATAAGCTGAGCAGTAACATCTTTAATTAAAGCAGGTTCTTGTGCTTGCAGGTTTCCCGCCAGTTTAAAATCTTTATAACGCTCAAAAGATTGCTCAAAGCTTTGTTTGGGATCAAGATTGTTTACGTATTTTACATTAACCGTTATCGATAGCCTGTTTGCACCTGCTGTAGGTTGCTTGTTGTCTGTTATGGCTACAGGGGTGATGCTATATCCGGTAATATTTCCAGAAAAAACACCTTGAGCATCATTCTGTGTAATACTTAAGTTGGTTTGGTTCCTGATACGTGTTTTCAATTCCTCTGTAAATTGTGAGCTTAAGGAAGCTACTACTAAAGGGGCATTGTTTTCAAAAACCTTAACGCTGATTGTTTTCATTTCAGGAGGAATGGAAGTTCCTTTTAGCCCTACTGTACAGCTACTAAAAAAGAATAGTAATATGATTATAGATAGATTTTTCATCCTTAGTTTAAATTCAATTCTTTAATTTTTCTATATAACGTACGTTCGGAGATGCCTAATTCCTGAGCAGCAAATTTGCGCTTTCCTTTGTGTTTTTTCAATGCTTTTTTGATCAGATCAGATTCCTTATCTATTAAAGATAGAGATTCCTCAACTTCTTCTGCTTCATGGGTATAGTTGTAATCCACAGGAGCATTTTGAACAGGCTTTTTAATAGTAAGGGTGGCTTGCTCATTGCCATAAGTCTGATCCACCTCCTGATAAAGCTGATTGATATAATGAGGGTTGTCTGCCATGATGTGCGAAGTATTTCCTCCACTCTGAATGATTTCTGCTACCAGCTTTTTCAATTCCATCATATCTTTTTTCATATCAAAAAGAACCTTGTAAAGGATATCTCTTTCTGTATAATCTTCTTTCGTATTCCCGTTAATTGCTACAGGTAGATTTGTGGCGCTTTCATTAGGGATGTAGTTCAGCAAAGCTGCTGCTGTAACATTCCGGTCTTTCTCCAGAACACAGATCTGTTCGGCAATATTTTTTAACTGACGTACATTTCCCGGCCAACTGTAATTGCTCAAAATCTGTATTGCTTCAGGCTCAAGCTGTATGCCCGGGCTGCGGTATTTATCACTAAAGTCTGCAGAGAATTTTCTGAATAATAAATAAATGTCTTCTTTGCGTTCGTGCAAGGCAGGAATGCGCAATGGAACAGTATTTAATCTATAATATAAATCTTCACGGAATTTACCAGATTTTACACGGTTATAAACATCAACATTGGTTGCTGCAATAATTCGTACATCTGTTTTTTGCACTTTGGATGAGCCGACTCTAAGGTACTCACCGCTTTCAAGGATACGTAACAAACGTGCCTGAGTACCTAAAGGCAATTCTGCAACCTCATCAAGAAAAATGGTGCCTCCGTTTGCTACCTCAAAATAACCTTTGCGGGCTTCATGGGCTCCGGTAAAAGATCCTTTTTCGTGGCCAAATAATTCAGAGTCAATGGTTCCTTCCGGAATGGCCCCGCAGTTTACAGCAATAAAGGCCCCGTGTTTGCGGGTGCTCATCTGGTGGATAATATGAGAGAAAACCTCTTTACCACTACCACTTTCACCCGTAATTAAAACAGACATGTCGGTTGGCGCAACCTGCCTGGCAATATCTATAGCCCGGTTTAATAGCGGAGAACCACCAATTATCCCAAAACGATTTTTTATGTCTTGTACGTCCAATGTAATCTGTGTTTAATTAAACAATTTCAGGCTCTTCAACTACAACAGTTCCTAATAAGGTTGCCGAGGTACAACGGTCTATGTGCACATATACATATTGCCCTGCGCTAACACCTTCTGTTGCCGGGAAAACCACCATTGCATTCTGATCATTTCTGCCGCAGAAATCTTTATCTGATTTTTTTGAAGTCCCTTCCACTAAAATCCTAACAGTTTTTCCAACAAATTGTTGTAAACGATATAAAGAAGTTTCCTGTTGTTTAATCAGGATCTCACTTAACCTGCGTTTTTTAACATCTTCCGGAATATCATCTTCAAACTTACGTGCAGCAAGGGTTCCTGGTCGCTCAGAATAACTAAAGGTAAATGCGAAATCATATTTCACATAGTCCATAATGCTAAGCGTTTCCTGATGTTCTTCTTCTGTTTCTGTACAAAAACCTGCAATAATATCAGATGAAATTGCGCAGTCAGGAATGATATTCCTGATCGCATCAATCCTGTTAATGTACCACTCTCTGGTGTAAGTACGGTTCATTAATTCTAATACCCTGCTACTTCCTGATTGAATAGGCAAGTGTATATAGTTGCATATATTATCGTATTTAGCGATGGTGTATAAAACTTCGTCGGTAATGTCTTTAGGGTGAGAAGTAGAGAAACGAATTCTTAAGTCAGGACTAATCAAAGCTACTTTTTCAAGCAATTGAGCAAAGTTAACTTCAATTTCAGTACTATCATCAGCATCATTACCCTTCCATTTGTATGAATCTACATTCTGACCAAGTAAAGTAACTTCTTTATAGCCCCGGTCAAATAGGTCCTGAGCTTCCGCCATAATCGAATGTGGGTCTCTGCTACGCTCTCTACCTCTTGTAAAAGGAACTACGCAAAAAGAACACATGTTATCACAACCGCGCATAATAGAAATAAATGCGGTAATGCCATTCCCGTTTAACCTAACAGGACTAATGTCTGCATAAGTTTCCTCACGGGATAATAGCACATTTATAGCTTTATGACCACTTTCTACTTCACTTAGCAGTTGTGGCAATTCACGGTATGCATCCGGTCCAACAACTACATCAACCAATTTCTCTTCTTCAAGAAATTTTGATTTCAAACGTTCAGCCATACAGCCCAGAACACCTACAATAAGTTTAGGGTTTCTGCGCTTTTCGGCACCAAATTGCGATAGGCGGTTACGTACTCTTTGTTCTGCGTTTTCACGGATAGAGCAAGTATTTATAAATACTACATCAGCCTCCTTGTAATCACCAGTAGTTTCAAATCCCTGATCTAATAATATAGATGCAACAATTTCGCTATCCGCAAAATTCATTTGGCAACCATAACTTTCAATATACAGTTTGCGGCCATTGCGCACCAAAGGTGCATCAACAATTAAAGCCTCGCCCTGGCGCTCTTCATCATGTGTCTTATCTGTAAGCTGTAAATCAATCATAAATGGTCAATTGTTTTATGGGCTTCAAAAATACGTAATTTAATTTACAAATGACAAATTGGCAGAATGCTAAATGAATATTTTGTGACAATAGCCAGCCTTATTTCTCATTATGGCCTTGATATTGCAGGCTACACAAATATGACGTCCAATAAATCAGGAAAATACAAAGTAATAAAGTGGCTTGTGGGTATTCTTACAGCCTTGATCCTCCTAGTAGGGGGTGTTGCTCTATATTTTAGTGCAAAATGGAAGCCACTACTTACCGAAAAAATAAAAGATGGGGTTTACAACGGTTCTCAGAAACTTTATAGGATTAATTTTAAAGACATTCGCCTTAATCTGATCACCGGAAGTGCAGTACTCGATAGTGTTACTTTAACGCCTGATACTACAGTTTTTAATCAGCTAAAAGAACTTCAGCTTGCTCCTGCTAACTTGTTCCAAATAAAACTGGCGCGTCTACAGTTAAGCAGAATTGGTGTACTTACTGCCTACTTTAAGAAACGGATAAACATGAATTCCATCATTATGGAGCAACCCTCCATTAATATGATTCATTATAAAGTTGTCAAAAAAACAGATACCGCTGCAGATAAGCGCAGTTTGTATGATCAGATATCTAAAACACTAAAATCCATCCATGTAAAGGCCATTAAAATAATAGATGCCGACTTTGATTATATTAACGGAGCTACTTCTAAACCCTTAAATTCAATAAAACATCTAAATATCACTGTTAAAGATCTGCTTATCGATTCTCTTTCTAAGTCTGATACCACACGTTTTTATTATACAAAAGACATCAGTTTTGAATTAACAGGATATAGAGCTACGGGTAAAGATGGGATGTATACTACAAAAATAGATACAGTTGCTGGTTCGGTTAGTAATAAAAATATTCGTATAAAAGGTCTGCAAATGATCCCACTTCATCCAGACTTAGCATTTACCAGAAAATATAAATATGGTAAAGATCGGTACGATTTAAAATTTAATGAAATAACCTTTACAGGAGTAGATTTTAATAAACTAAGTGCTGAAGGCAGTTTATATGCAAGAGCCCTAAAGGTAGGCCCTGCAAATGCGGGCATTTTTGTGAATAGAGAATTGCCTCCTCCCCCTAATTTTGATAAGGCTCATAACTTCCCTCATATTGCACTTAAAAGATTACCTATTGAAACAATTATCGATACCGTTAAGTTATCCAATATCGATGTTGCCTATACAGAGTACAATCCGATCACTCAAAAAAGAGGAACAGTGTATTTCCAGAACCTGACTGGGAATATTCTCAATTTAACTAATGACTCAGTTAGACTTGCAAAGAACAACCATGCTATTGCAAATTTAACAGCACTGGTAATGAAAACCAGCCGTATTAAGGTTACTATAAATTTTAACCTAACAGCTAGAGATGCTTCTTTTACCTACAAAGGGAATGTAGGAGCAATGAACATGCTTGTTTTAAACCCAATGGCAAAGAACATGGGCTTAGTTGAAATAGAAAGCGGACAGATGCAGGGAACTGATTTCGATATTCAAGCCAATATGAAAGGTGCTTCGGGCATTGTTCATTTCTATTATAAAGACCTTAAAATAAAATTGCTTAAAGAAGGTGAAAATGGGGGAATAGGTAAGAAGAAAGGATTTTTATCTTTTCTTGCAAATAGTCTTTTAATTGAAGATGCAAATCCGGGCAAAGGAGCGGCACTAAGAACAGCCAGGGTTACTTTTGAAAGAACACCTGCTGCCTCGTTTTTTAATTTACTTTGGAAAGGTATTTTTATAGGTATGAGGGAGACCGTTGGATTAGGCATTGTTCCCGTGAAAACACCCGAACAAGCAATGGAAAAAGTAAAGGATAAAAAACAGGAACGGCGCGAAAAAAGAGAAGAAAGAAAGAAGAAACGCGCCGAAAGAAAGGCCGAGAAAAAAAAGACTGATACCTAACGCCTGATGAATAAATTCGTATATTAGGTTAAACCACTAAGGCCTATGATCAAAAAAGTCCGAAAGAGTTATAGTACGCTTAAATGGGTTTCCGGGATCATGCTTTTCTTTATTTTACTGTTGGTTGCGGCATCCAGACACCTAAGCGTCAGGTTTCAACCAATAATTAAGGCACAAGTCAGAGACCTCGTTTTAAATGCCACGGACAGCTTGTATAGCATAGAATTTTCTGACGTCGGTACAAATTTTATTACGGGGAGAGCCTCATTGTCAGACGTTAAAATTACCCCCGATACTAATATTCTGAAAAAGATGGTTCGTCTAAAACACGCACCAAATAACATCTATTACATACAGCTAAAAGAGCTGGTTATAAAAAACTTTCATCCTATTGATCTGCTGCGATATAAAAAGGTAAAAATCGACCTCCTATTGTTTGATAATCCGGAAATTATAATGGTAAATAAACAGTTAGAGTTTAATGAACTCAAAAAGCCATTTTCTGATAAATCGCCTTATGACTACATTTCTAAATTTGTAAAGGAGCTTAAAGTAAAAACCATCGACCTTAAAAACATTTCCTTTAAATACGTTAATAAAAACCTAGCCAAACCAGAGATTGATTCCATTAAGAATCTAAATGTCACACTAAAAAACTGGTTGATCGATAAAAACTCAGTTAGGGATACCAGTAGGTTTTATTTGCTTAAAGACGTAGTCATAAATTTAAATAATTACACTTTCGCCACGCCCGATAGTTTGTATCATATCAATCTTAATCAGTTAGATTTTAGAGCATCATCAGGTAAGCTCAATATAAAGAGTTTTAGTGTTGTTCCACGGTACGATGAAATGAAGTTTGGAAAAACAGTAGGTTTTTCAAAAGACAGGTTTGATATTCAGATGAGTGACATTAGTTTAGAAGGCATTAATCTGCCTTTGTATGTTCGTAAACAGGAGCTTTACGCTACCGAGATGAATGTAAACAATGGCTCCGTATCCGTTTTTAATAATAATGAACTTCCTAAAAGAACCGAGATTAAAATAGGGAAATATCCTCATCAACTATTGCAAAAGGTTAAGGGATTGCTTACAGTTAAACAGCTTAATTTAAGTAATATAGATTTGACCTATGCGGAATTCGATAAGGATAGTAAGCAGAAGGGGAGAATCACCTTTGAAAAAACCTCAGGAAGCATAACCAACATAACCAATTCAGAAAAAATCAAAAATAAAAACCCCTATATGTTTGCTAAATTAACGAGCTACATGATGGGACAGGGTAAACTGGATGTGAATTTTAAGTTTAATCTTGCCGCAAATGATGGCGCTTTTTCTTACTCAGGAACTTTGGGCCAGATGGATGGAAGGGTGCTTAATAGAATTACCAAGCCGTTAGGAATGGTTGAAGTGAAAAGCGGGCACGTTAAAAAACTTGAGTTTAATATCGATGCAAATGAAACCCTTGCAACTGGTAAAGTCAAATTTGCTTTTAACGACCTTTCTGTAGCACTGCTTAAAAAAGAAGAAGGGCGTGATCATTTAGTTAAACAGGGGCTAATGTCTTTTTTGGCGAATGCAATGATTATTAATTCAGATAATCCTAAAACAGACGGTGTACTTATAGCGGCATCAATAAAATTTGAACGGGAAAAAACAGCTTCCTTTTTTAGTTTTATCTGGAAAACACTTTTTCAGGGGATAAAGTACAGTGTCGGTGTAACTCCACAAAAGGAAAAAAAGATAAAGGAACAAATAGCGAAATTCGAAAAAATAAAAGCTGACAGAGAAAAACGCAGACTTATCAGACAAAAAAGAAAAGCTACCCGAGAAAAGAGTAGCTTTTAATCCGTCAGTTTTAGTTTACTTTTAATAATTTACCTGCCAGGTCTTCCCATCTGTAATACTGAAATGTTTTGTTGTCACTCATCGCAACAAAAATTCCATGCTTAAAATCGGCATTAAGTGGTTTCGAGTAAATGTCTGAGCCATCACTCTGGTTGGTTGATACCTTAATACTTGTAATGAGTTGGTGGTCGTTCTTATTTTTTACACCTTCTCTGCTATAGACTTTAAAGTGGTTTGCACTTTGATCTGATACCAGGATGTAACCTGTTGTGTCCGTAGTTTTATAGATACTAATGCCCTCATTATCCTCAGTAAAACCCTCTTTGGCAAATAAGGCCAGCTCTTTATTCCCTTTAGCCGGATCAGCATAATATTTGCGAACGCCAAACTGCTCATCTGAGTAATAGATATAGCCCATCTCGTTGTCTACTGCAATCGACTCTATTTCTTTTTTGCCGCTGTAGTTTCCAAATTTGCGCTTCAGGGTTGCCTTGATGTGTCCTGTACCATCGTCTTCAAGCAAATATTGCCATAAATAAGAACCGTCTTTAGGCCCTGTTTTTCTACCGGCAATGGCATAGATTTCACCCTTAGGACTGGTGTACATTGCAATGCCCATCAGGTCTCTGTACATTTCACCTTTCTCACCTTCATAAACGGGAACACCACCATTATCGAGGGGCTTCATATCAGGTAGAGAATAGATGCGGAGTTTATGTGTCATTCTCTCTGTTGTAACTGCTATATCCGTCTTTTTACTTCCAAGCAGCAGACCATATGCGATATCAACGTTATTAGGTCGTTTTAATCCTTTTATAGTCTTGTCCTTAATGATCTTGCCTTTCAGATCAAACACATATAAACCGCCATTTTCGTCTTTGTCAGTTCCAATGATCAATGATTTTGAAGAATCTACCGGGTTAATCCATATTGCCGGATCATCAGAGTCAAATTGCACTGGTTCTGTAGTGTATAAAGGCTTTACCGCGTCATTGGTATCTGTTTTTTGTTGGGTGCAGGCCATGTTTATCGATATAAGCATCGCCGGGAATATAAATATCTGGGTGTATTTATTCATTAGGTATTAATTTAATATTTCTTATTCTTTAAAGTGGTAACTTCTTAATTAAGCTAGTTTGTGCCATATGCACCAATGTAGCCAGATGGGTCAGGTGATTTATAGGTCACCCCATTTAAAACCAGTCCCGAAGCATAATGTCTGGTAAAGTTTGTTGTACCTTTTCCAAGCGCCGGAGAGCCTGGTTTTAAATGGAAATCCCATGCGGTATTAAAAGTTGCATTATCAACCGGAATGTTCAATGGGTAATTTATGAACATAGGATCATTATCCCCGGCTGTTTTGCTGATGATATCATTTGTCCCTGCAATGATCTCTTTTGTTGGTTGGAACTGATCTACAGTAACCTGATTAAATCCATAATAGTAATTATTCCCGAATACAGACCTATCGTCCTCTGGTTTTTTTGTATCTCTTTTAATTCCAAAACGAGTATTTGCAAACATATTGTTATAAACACTTACGCGTACCGTTGCCTCTACCCAGATAGATCCTCCCTTTGCTGTAGGACGTCGCCATCCTGTATTTACCATAGTATTGTTATAAACAACAATGTAAGCCTGCGGTGTGCGGTCGCCACTGTTTGATAACTTTAATGCATTGGTGTTTGTACTGTAAACTAAATTGTAAGCAACATCAGCCACACAGCCAGATTTCAAATTGATGGCCTCGCCACCAGTAACTCCAGTAGTGTAAAAGGAATTGTTTGCGAAAATTACTTTACCACCATCTATGTAAGTACAGTCTTCCTGCAGATTTCTGAAAATGCTATTTGTTACTACTAGTTTGCCATTTACATTCGAAAACCAAAGTGCTGGCAAGTTTTCACCAGCTACTGCCTTGTACAAGTGTTGCTTCACAGAAGTTGAAGCATCAGAAGTTGTTGCACCTGCATATTCTATTATCGTATGGTCAAGCAATAACTCCTCGCAGCTTGGTGCAGCAAGAATTCCTCCCCAAAGCCTTCCAAACTTTTTTGCTTCAGTTCTAAATTCCTCTGCAACTGTAAATTTTATTGGAAAATCTGCAGTACCCTGCGCATATAAATTTCCTTTTACAATAATCTCCGGCTTTGCAACAGTATCCATTACAATTGTAACGCCCTCTTCAATGGTTAAGGATTTGCCCTCTGGAATAATGATATCGCCTTTAATAAATTGTGTACTTCCTTTTAGCCAGATTCCCGAAACCTCACCGGTAACAGTCCCGTTTCCCGTATCAGGATCCACATCAATATTGGCCTTTTTGCATCCTGCAATAACTGATGTTAAAATGGCCAGATAGATAAACAAATGTTTTGCTTTCATTTTTTCTCTTTTATAATAAATAAGATTGATTTATAATTTATAGCGCAAGCCTAACAGGTACGTTTGCTCGTAATAGTCGTTGCGGATTAATGTTTTACCATCAAACTGATTCCCGGTATCTGCATTTGCCGGATTAATACCTTTAATAAATAACTTCGAAGGTGTGTTTAACAGGTTTCCCGCTTTTATGAACACACTAAGGTTTTTCTTGAATTTTTTCTCAGCAGAGGCATCCATCTGGATAAAGCCCTTTTGCCAAAGGTCATTATCAAGGAATTGTGATACGGTATTAATGCGCGGACCTGTATAGGAGCCGGCAACCTGGGCATCCCATCCACTTTTGGTGTTTTTATAGATAAGGGATAGGTTGGCGATATGTTCCGACTGTCCGTAAAGCGGACGCGATTGCAACACAGTGATTTTTTTAGAATCGTTGGTTTCGGGGTCTATTGTCAATAAATCCTTTGGTGTTGTAATTCTGGAATGGGTATAGGTATAGTTTGCCTTTATTCCAAACTGATTAATGAATTTTATGTAGTCAATTTCCAAGCCGTAGTTCCTTGCAGTTCCGAAATTACCTGGCAGATAATAGGTGTCCTGAGGGCGGATAGGGTCTGCCTGAAAGCTATATTCAATCGGGTTTTTAATCGCTTTATAAAACGTTCCAACCAATAGTTGATCATTACTATTTGGAAATAGCTCGTAGCGCAAATCAAAGTTATCCGCAATAGCGCGCTTAAGATCTGGATCTCCTTTTTCCTTGTAGTCATCCTGAACCACACCTCCCGGAATAAGTTCATAAAACCCGGGACGGTTTAAAGAGCGGAAGTACGATGCCCTTAACTGCTGCTTTCCACTCAGTTTATACTTCACATTTACAGATGGAAGAAAATCAGTATAAACCTGATTACCCTTCGGGCGAAGTTCTCCGGCAGGGAACAGCATTGCGTAACCCTGGTTTGTGTGTTCAACGCGTAACCCCCCAACTACCTCAACTGCATCCTTACTTATGTTAAACATCCCATAACCAGCAGCAAGTTTTTCCGAGGCATCATAAGTAAGGGGATTGTTTACGGCTCCACCCGGTGTTTGAACTGTCCAGTCTATCTCAGTATAATTATTAAAATCAACCCCATATTTAGCTGCGGTATTTACCGGAGTTAAAGTGTAATTGTTAAAGAAACTGCTGCGCTGCTTGTCGCGGTATAATCCTCCTGCAGAAAATTCTACTTTGAGTTGGCCAACAGGAACTTTATAGCTAATGTCAAGATATCCGGCTTTGTCTTCATCCGTGTTACGTTCCCAGCGATGCGTTGTGCCATTTGTTTTTGCAACAGTGCGAGTGTCAATAAAATTCTCGCGTTTTCCACTTAAGGTAATGGTTGTGTTATCTGGCACTTCATTTTTGGCAGACGAATAGACTGCCGACCACGAAATCTTCAACTTGTCCGGAATAATCTGATGATCTCCATGAAGCGTGCTGTTATAGATCTGTTGTTCCGTTACCCTCGATCGTGTAGCGTATTCCAACTGTGCTTTTCCTGCGGCTGGTTCATAGCCGGTAGAGAAATCTGTAGATTTTTCATCTCTAACCTGAATGTTATTCAGATCCACGTAGGCATTATAAAGACTTAGCTTATTGTTTTCGTTGAATGCGTAATCCAGCTTACCATGAAAACCATAGCGTTTCTGTTGTTCCGAATACTGGCGTTCGTTCATGCTTGTGATTGTTGCAAACTTATTTGATGCATTGGCTGCCGACGAGCGATAGAAAGTGCCGTTGCTACCACGATAGGTGTTCTGATAGCTTCCTGCAATAATTAACCCAAGCTTATTGTCAAGAAAACGTTGCCCTATAGATAAACCACCTACTAGGTTAGGAGCAGGGTGGCTCGACTTGTAATCTGCAGTAC
>NZ_JBFTIZ010000005.1:0-36708 GCF_056395165.1 Pedobacter sp. 10L46_2 | reverse complement strand
GCCGTTGCCAGTGTATCAATATTAATAAACGTGCGCTCCAGGAACCAGTGTGGAAGCGTAGCGTCATTCCATGTGGTACTCCACAACTCGGTTGTATTTGTTAGCTTTTCAAAATTTGATTGCAGGTATGCACTTACTGCACCGGCGTCCTTAAATCTGGTAGCGTAATGAAACCCTTGTTCTGCGTCCTTAACTATTTTCTTGAGGTTAACATTTGCATTGTTGAAATGCCAGCTGATTGAATAATCGGCTTTAAGAGATTTTCCGGGACTAACAGTCTCTCCAAATTCAATTCCTCCAACCAGTTTTTCAGGTGCATCTGCAGCTGCAGAACTGGTAGCCGCAGCATTGAAATGCTTGCCCGTAACCGGCCAGGGCTCAATAGCAGCATATGTTTTTCCTTTTGCTTTGTGCAAGGTAAAACACATGGTTCCGCTGTCTTGCGCATTTTTCAGATCATCAGTAAGGGCGTCAAACGAAGAGAAGATGCTGCTCGAGTTTTCAGCTGTTACCACCTCATTTTTCCTTTTTCCGGTATTTGGTTTTCCGCTTAACTTGTTAACCCCATTTTCCATCCAGCCCAATACAGAAACATTGATATTGCTGGTGGTGGTATTCTTTATTTCTATTCGTAAAATGGTTGCAGGCAAAGCCGAATTCTGCGCATCTAAAGGAATAAATGGTGAATACACCTTTAGGTATACTGAAACAGGGAAATCTTTACTGCTGTATTTTATGGTAGCTATTGGATAGGCTGGCTTAAATTCGATCTCATCCCAATGCTCTTCACTTAATTCTTTAATAAAGGTTTTGCCATTCACAACGGCCTTTACGGCAAAACCCTGCTCTAATACCCGTTTATTGTTGGCAATGGCCGGCTCAATGTAAGCCGAGCCATCTCTGGCACGGATCTTTCTTACTTCTGTTCCGTCATTCCAGTTCACGGTTTTAGGTTCTATCCCTTCTTGTGCACCTTCGAATGTTTCATTGTAAATTTGCCATAACCAGAGCCGTCCATCGCCACCTACATATACGGTTCCGGCGTGAAGGCCGCCAACAGGCATTCCAATATATTTAAATTCATTTTTACTTTTATAATAAGCCGTCTCTTCGCCCCGGTTGTAAAGAGATTTGACCCATTGTGGATCTAAGCCTTTACTTTCGGGTATGTTGTGAAGAGGATAGTCTAACGCAAATATACTTTTACCCCATACCGGGAACTGTACCGCTGCCAGACTAGCCGTAAGCAGGCCGGCTTTTTTAATAAAATCTCTTCTATTGGATGGTTTATTGTGCATATTGATTTATCTGGTTCAATTAATTAAAACTAAACAGTTTATACCAGATAATTTTGAAATTGCCAAAATCGCTTAATACTATGGCAATTTCATTTTATGTTCTGTACACTGCCAGCCAGCTTTACCATTGGCATGCCTGCTGAATGCAAAACGCATCAATAATCCATTTGCTGCAATGAACAATATAATTGCCAGTATGGCGGCAACTTTTGTTAGTGAAACAAGGGTTGGATTTTTAGAAAACCCACCAAAAATATAACCGATGATAAATACCATACAAACACCAAAAAGTATTCGTATGAACATGATAATTGCGAATCCCATGATCTTAAATTTTAATTGTTAATGATTATTTGTTTTTACCTAATAATTCCTGGTTCTCTGTTTTACCCCAGTGTGGTTGAACACTTGATTGCTCCTTCTGAAGCAAGGCAAGGCTTCTGGTTGCCAACTGCTTGCCAGCCTCTTTATCGCCTCCCCACATTTTTGGGGTCTTATACATTTCCCAGGCTTTTACATAGATTGCTCTGGGGTTTTCAGGATTGAGTTCCTGTGCTTTTACACGGTATTGCTGAGAAAGGACTCCGTATTTTCTTCCATATGTCATTGGGTTGATGAACACCTTTGTACGGTAGACCATACTGAGCACGGTATACAGCTCTGAAAGCTCCTTTTTTTGCTTTACGGTATCGAGCAGTGATTTGGCCATTTGCACCTGCTCTTCTCCGCGGTTGCTAAAAGGCTCTATACTTTCGCCATCGTCCTGATTGATGAAACCTACTTTCGCATTGCAAAATGCGGCATAATAATAGGGCAGCCAATCTTTTTTCTGCTGGGCTGCAATCTGTAAAAATTCTTTCTCCAGCAGTTCAAAATCTTTGGCCTTAGTTGCCTGATCTAATTTAGTTACCGCATTTTGTAATGCATTTGGTTTTCCTTGTTCCTGTGCCGCTGAAGTAAAATAGAATGATACCAGGGCCAGAATAGCTAATACTAACTTTTTCATGTTATTGATTTTTAATGGTTAAAAAATATTTATAGATTTTTGTCGAGGAAATCGCTGGTGCGGTCTATCCCGAAGCTCATGAATATGCCTGCATAGAAAAATCGGGTGGCAGGCAGTGTTATGGGCACTTTATTGGTGCCATCCAGACTATAATTATATCCGAATACCTGCTTAGTGCCCAGTATATTATTTACCCCTACACTAAATCCGGAAACGGGCCTTTGCTTCCAGCTGCTGAAGATTGAAAAAAGGTGGGCAATCTGTAAGTTCATTACACTGTATGCTTTTGTTTTTCCCTGATCAAAGATCTTGCAGGCATTGTCATCAGCACTGTATCTGATATCATAATACGGCCTTCCTGTAGCAATTGCATAGGATACATTCACATAGGTATTGATGTCCTGAAAATTTTGTTTAATTGCAATGGTTGCCGTATGCGGCGTAGCAAAAGCAGGTTGCAAAGCAAATGGGTAATTGAGGTAATTGCGTTTGGTATCCAGGTAAGTATAAGTAACCCAGTAATCAAGATTTTTAATCGTTTTTTTATCCCTGAAAAACAACTCTACCCCCTGTGCATATCCACTTCCTTCATTATTAATAACAGGGATTGTTTTTACAAGATCGTTGTATTGCTTACGATAAGCCTCTATCCTGAGGAAACGGTTGTTTGCTTTTTTGGTATAGTTTAGCATGTAATGTGCTGCCCTTGAAAATTTCAGGTCAGTGCTCCGGTACAAGATTTCGTTCAATGGTTCCTGGTAAAAAATGCCGTAAGCCAGATTGAATTGTCCGCCGTCTTTTAAACGATATGCCAGACTTGCACGTGGTGCCACAACTGCCTTATTTAACAAAGAAGAGTACTCTATACGGGTTCCAATTTTTGCAGCCAGATTTTTTGCCAGGTAAATATCGCCCTCAACAAAAGCTGCCGATAGGTTGTCGATAATGGCAAGGGTACTATCGTTGGAAAAGCCCCTGTCCCGGTTATAAAAGTGCTCTGCTCCGAAACGCAGTGCCTGATTGTTTGAAAGTGTATTGGTAAATACTATTCTACCCTGCGCAAAGTTAGATCTGATTAATTTTTGGGCATTCTTATAATTTAGTGCGTCATCTTCTAGATTTACGGGCTGTCCATCGATGTTTAAAAGACCATTAATGGTATGATCCTCATTATAACTATAGACTAAACCTGCATCAACCTGCCATTTATCTGTTAAATAATCTTTATAGCTAAGGTTATTGTAGATGCTCTTTCCTTTTACCTGATAGCTGGATCTTAGTGCTGTGCTATCGATATCAGCATTACGCATACCAACATCACTGATGTCCCAGTTGGTATAAAACTTGAGCATTCCGGTTTTCCCTGTTTTTATTCTAAAATTCGCATCCCCCTCAATATATTCCGGCCCCCTAAAATAATCGGGTTTTTGTTTAACAATAGAATTATAAAATGTTGCATTGCTATAGCGCAGTGTAACACCATAGCTGCTTTTCTTATTGCGCGATAACTGTTGTATACCTGCATTGGAACTTGGCGGAAAAATGGCAAAATAGGCCGATGATTTTTCAGGGAGCTCATTGCTTTCGAGAATCAGGGCACTACTCATTGCCTGGCCATATAATGCGGAATAACCACCGGTACTAAAAAGTATACCCTTAAACAGAATCGGATTAACACGTGCATACTGCTGCATACCAGGCACCCTTGGATAGTTTGGATTTTTGAGCAGTGTACCATCAATAAACTGCTTAGTCTCGTCGCCTGTTCCGCCGCGGACAAACAAGCCATCCAAATCGCCGACTTGTTGTGCGCCCGGCAAGGACCGCAGGGCTAAGGATAAATCAGCCATGCTCCCGGCAACAGTAAAGGCATCCATTGCGGTAAGAGAGGCCCCTTTAGCCTTATCGCTTGCTTCAAAAGACCCGGCACTAATGGTTACTTCGTTCAGCGTTCTGGTATCTGGCTTTAAAACAATGTCCAGATAAAGGGATGAATCTAAGCTGATGTCTTTTTTGAACAGTTTATAACCTATTGAGGATACAGATAGCACTTGTTTTCCTTTTAAACCTTCAATACTGAATTTACCTGTGCTATCTGTTTTAGCTCCTTTATTTGAAGGGCTTAATAAAACACTTGCAAGTGGAATAGCATTTCCTTTATCACTTTTTACAGTTCCTGAAATCCGGTATTGGCCAAAGGCAAAAGAGAAGGCCGATACCAACAAAATTATGATTATGTATGTTGCGAAATTTGTTTTCATTGCCTGCGGGTTTTGTATAACTTACAGGCAAACTTATGCTGAAAACCAATGCAGTTTTTGGAGAGTAGACTACATCAGAAATTTTGTAGACGAGACCGGAGATTCTCTTTATAAAACTCACTTACCGGAATTTCTTTATTGCCAATACAGACAAAATCCCTTTTAACGGCGGTTATCTTTTGCACAACTACAAGAAAAGATTTATGGGTTCTTACAAAGGAATTTGCAGGAAGCTTTTCTTCCATTGCCTTCATGGTCATGCGGGTAAGCACCGGCTTATCGCTGGTCGACAAATGAATTTTGATGTAATCTTTTAACCCTTCTATATATTCAATATCTGCTACTACAATTTTAACAAGGGTATACTCTACATTTACAAAGAAGTCCTGAATCTCATTTACATCGTTGTTCTGATTATGCTGCAAACGGAACAATTCATTGGCGCGGTTACATGCTTTTAAAAAACGTTCGAAACTGAAGGGCTTTAACAGATAATCTACTACCTGCTGATTGAACCCCTCCAACGCATATTGTTCATAGGCTGTTACCAGGATCACCATTGGCGGATGCTGCAAGGATTGCAGGAACTGCAGTCCGCTTAGACCGGGCATTTGTATGTCCAGAAAAATGAGGTCCACCTGTTCGGTTTGTAAAACTTCATAGGCTTCGAGTGCATTTTTACAGGTTTTAATTAACTCTAAAAATGGCAGCTGCCGGATGTTATCTTCCAAAAGATCCCGAACCAGTTTTTCGTCATCAATGGCAATACATTTGATCATTTAAGCATTAAAGTTAAGGTAATATGGAACAAATTGTTTTCCGTTTTAATTTTTAAGTTATGCTTGCCTTTATAAAGCAGATCTAATCGGGATTTAACATTGGCCAGTCCGATGCCCGAATTTTCATCTTTACTGGAGTTGGGCTGATCATCAATCTGGTTCTCTACTTCAAATAGCAGCACATCATTTTTTACGGACGTACTTATGCTTATTTTAGGATACCCCTGGTGGGCGACACCATGTTTAAAAGCATTTTCGACAAAAGGGATGAGCAGCATTGGCTCAATGGAATAATCTCCATTTTCTATGCCAGGATCTACGTTGTAGTTGATTTCAACATCGTTACCAAAACGCAATTTCTGTAATTCTATATAGTTATTAAGATAAGAAACCTCTTTGCCCAGCGCTACCTTTTTCCCTTGTGTATCGTACAACATATAGCGCATGAGTTCAGAAAGCATGATCAGAGAAGGTTCCATTTGATCTGATTTCTTTCTGGCCAGCGATACCAGGTTGGTAAGCACATTGAACAGGAAATGTGGACTGATCTGAGAGCGCAGAAACTTTAATTCGGTAGACAGCTGTTCTGCTTCGATCTTTTGCTGTTTCCTGTCGGATATGATCTTATCAACTACCTTACGATAAACAATACTAATTACAAATATTCCGATAGAAGGTGCAAAGACAAATTTATAAGCCGACATGTCGTTTAGGACATCGGGGAACCACCATAAAAGCAGGTGGTATTTTAACTGAAAGGAACTGATTATAAGAATTGCCGATGCAATAATGTATAACCACCACCACCGCCGGTTTAGTAACCGGGGTATGAGGTAAAAGGCATTAAAATAAAATATAAAAAGATGAATAAAACCCGCAAGGGTAAAGAAAGGCCCTGGTATAGGCCCTATTTTATAATCGTGTTCTGCAGAGGAAACAAAATAAGGTAACAAGAGGATCATTCCCCAGACAAATACATGAAGGGCAATACTGATGTGCTGGAATTTAACAGATATTTTCATTAGCCTCTAGTAACAAATTACAAAGCTACTTATTCATACATGTAACGAAATAAAGAGTAGACGAAGCAGGCAATTGTAGCGACAACAGCCTGCTTTTACTATGGCACTAGCTTCTCAAGTGCCAGGCTTTAGGCTTGGCAAAAGCACGCAAACCCTGGTGGGATAAGGTAGCACCTATACCCGAATGTTTTCTGCCACTCCATGGCACGCCCGCACTTACCCTGTCGCAGCAATTCCAATATCCCGTACCGGAATCAATTTGCGAAAGAATGTGTTCTGCCCTATCTATGTTATCAGAATAAACGGAAGCTGTAAGCCCATAGGCCGTATCCTTCATCATCTCCAATGCTTCATCGTCATCCGCTACTTTCATAATTCCAATTATAGGCCCAAAGCTTTCTTCCTGCATCACCTTCATATCATTAGTTACATTGGTGAGAACAGTAGGTTCAAAATAATGCCCGATATGGCCTTTGCGTTTACCCCCCTGCAATAGAGTAGCTCCTTTTTCTATAGCATCTTCTACCTGATGCTTTAGTACATCAATTTGTTCCTTTCTGGTTAAAGCGCCTATATAAACTCCATCTTCTGTTGGTGGGCCCGATTTCCATGATTTTACTTCTTTTACAAAGGCGGCCACATAATCGTCATATACATTTTCATGCACGTAGATACGCTCTACCGCGCAACAGCTTTGTCCGTTGTTATAGAAGGCCCCATCAGCGGTACCCGCAGCTACTGCAACAATATCTTTTACATCATCTGCAACATAGAGCGGATCTTTACCGCCAAGCTCCAGCTGACAAGGAACCATCTTTTTGGCTACTCGTTCGTAAATGTGTTTTCCTGTTTTATAGGAACCGGTAAAGAAATAACCATCGAAATCCATATCTAATAAATGTTCTCCTGTTTCTTTAGCCCCGATAGCGATCTGAAAAACATTTTCAGGTACACCTGCTTTTTTAAGTAGGCGCTCAATTTCCAGTCCTGTTAAAGAAGCATATTCCGAAGGTTTATAYATTACTGCATTTCCAGCAAGCAGGGCTGGCACAAATACGTTTACCCCAACCAGATATGGATAGTTCCAGGCCGATATGTTACAGATTACACCAAGCGGATCATAAGAGATCTTTTCTTTCAGTTCATCGGTATCAGTAACCCACTCATCTGAAAGGTATTTCTCTGCATTGCTAATCATCCATTGAATCCTTGTTCTGGCCCCGTTAAGTTCATTGCGCGATTGCTGTAAGGGCTTGCCTACCTCAGAAGTAAGTATTGCCGCAAGTTTTTCTTTTTCTAAATCCAGCAAATCGTAAAACCGATGGATAACGGCAATGCGTCCTTTTAATGATTGCTTTGCCCAGTGTTTTTGAGCAGCTTTAAGCAGGTTATATTTATTATCTAACGATGCCTTGTCGTTTTCTATTAATATGGTAATAATTTCCTCTGTAGCCGGATTTACAACATTCATCTTTTATGATTTTTTACTGCTTCTATAAACTGTTCTTTAACTTTTTGAGAGAGTGGGTTCGATTCCTTTTCTTTCATTCTTTCAGGATGCCATTGTACGCCTAGCATAAAAGCTTTGTCGGTTTTATCTTTAAATTCCAGGGCTTCAATGATACCGTCGTCGGTATCTGAATACGCACTAACCATTAAATTCTCACCAAGGTAATTCGGATTAATTCCCTGATGGTGGGCGCTGTTTACTTCTCCTTTTTCTACACCGGTTACGCTATACAGCAAGCTTTCCTTTTTAACATTTACGCCATGTACTTTGTCCTCAGCACCTTTTTTGTGGATTTGATTCACCTGCTCGCCATTGTCTTCAAATACTTTGCCCCCCTCAAGGATATTAACATATTGCATGCCCCGGCAGATTCCCAGAACAGGTACTTTGTGATCTTGTGAATAGGTATAAATCTGTAGTTCAAACTGATCTCTTTCGGGTAAAAACACATCCGGCTTATGTGGATAATCTTGTACCCCACCATACAATTCAGGAACTACGTCTATTCCCCCGGTTAAAACAAAGCCATCACATAACTGAAAATCGTAAATATTATCCTTTTGAAAAGAAAGCTCTATGAGTTCAATTTCATCTCCCAATTCCTGCGAGGTAAACCAATTCCAATAGTTCTGAAAATTGGTTTCGGTATAGCTTATTCCAATCTTTTTTTTCATTAGAATATCATTAAAGCGCCTTTAAATACAGTTGTTTAAAATCTTCGCGGCTTACCGGTTTAGGATTGTTAGGATGTGCAAAATCGGCAAGGGCGAGGTCTGCTAGTGTTTCTATATGTTCGGGTTTTACACCGATGTCTCTTAAATGATGCGGGATATTTACTTTAGTATTCAGTTCAAAAAGGTATTTTACCACCGCTTCGCCTGTTTCTTCTTTTAATTCAAGCGTCCGGGCTATCCTGCGGAATTTGTCTTCAAAGCCGGCAATATTAAATTCCATTCCGTATGGGATGTTTACCGCATTGGCCAAACCATGATGCGTATCGAGTAAGGAAGAAAGTGGATGTGCGAGAGAATGCACCACACCAAGTCCTTTTTGAAAAGCAATTGCGCCCATCATAGAGGCCATCAGCATTTTACTTCTGCTTTCCAGATCAGGTTTGTTTGTCGCTTTTTCGAGCGCGTCTTTTATTAACGAAATGCCCTCTAGTGCTATACCATCGCACAGCGGTTGCGGATTTTTTGCCAGAAACGCCTCCATATTGTGGGTAAGCGCATCCATACCTGTTGCTGCCGTTATAAATGGAGGTAAATCCATAGTAAGTACCGGATCAGCAAATACAATTTGTGCCATTAACTTTGGAGAGAACAGGATCTTTTTCTGATGTGTTTCATCATCAGCGATAATAGCACTTCTGCCTACTTCGCTTCCGGTTCCCGAGGTGGTTGGAATGGTAATAAAATGTGGGACATCGTTGGTAACGTAAACATCCCCACCAATCAGGTCATCGTATTTAAACAGATCCTCGCGGTGATTTACCCTTAACACAATTGCCCTGGCCACATCCAATGCTGCACCGCCACCAATACCAATAATGCTATCTCTGGAAGTATTATCCCACACATCGCCCCCTTTGTATACATCGCTTTTTACAGGGTTTTTGTGAATGTCGTTAAATACTTCTACTGAAATGTTATGCGCTTGTAAATCGGCTACAATGGCTTTAAAAAATGGCAATGAAGCTATGGTTGGATCGGTAACGATCATTGGCCGTTTTAATCCATTCTTTTGCAAATAAGCGGGCAATTCCTTTATAGCCCCAGCTCCGAAACGAATGGTGGTTGGGAAATTATACTGATATACTTTATCGAATGTCATATGTATGGTTACTATTAATCAAATTATACCTGAGGTTAAATAATTTCAAAGTAGCGTTTAAGCTCCCAATCTGTTACTACTTTGGCGTACTGCTTCCATTCCCACTCTCTTGTTAACGTAAAATGCTCAACAAACTGATCGCCAAACAGCTCTTTTGCTACTGTTGATTGTTTCATTTTTTGGGTAGCTTCATAAAGGTTGGCCGGCAATACTCCGTTTGAAAGATCCCGGTAACCATTTCCTTCGGTAGCCTCCTTTTCCAGTTTCATTTTGTTTTTAACTCCATATAAACCCGCAGCAAGGCAGGCAGCCAAAGCCAGATATGGATTAGTATCGGAACCTACTACCCTTGTTTCCAGACGCGTTGCTTTTGCGTTGCAAGGCAATGCCCTTAAGGCAACCGTTCTGTTGTCGATACCCCAGGTTAGGGTAGTTGGGGCCCAGGCCCCTTCAACCAATCGTTTATAACTGTTAATGGTCGGAGCAATCATTGGCAATATTTGCGGCAAACAATGCAATTGCCCAGCTATATAGCTTTTCATCAGTTCACTCATTTTGTGCGGATCCTTTTCGTCGTAAAACAGGTTATGTTTCGAATCCTTATCCCACAAACTCTGATGAACATGTCCGCTGCAACCAGGAAGATGTTCAGTAATCTTTGCCATAAAGGTAGCCATAACCCCGTGCTTATAGGCAATTTCCTTGACCGCAGTTTTAAACAATACCGCCTGATCTGCCGCCTGCAAAACAGGCGCATATTTAATGGCTGCTTCGTAAACCCCTGGCCCGGTTTCTGTATGTAAGCCCTCTATAGGTATTCCGAATTTGCAAAGCAGATCAAAAAGATCTGTCATGTATTCATTTTTTAAGGTACTCCGTAAAATGGAGTAACCAAACATTCCAGGAGTTAAGGGTGTAAGGTTTTGATAGCCTTTTTGGTGTGCTGTTTCTGGTGTTTCTGCAAAATTGAACCATTCGAATTCTTGTGAAAAATAGGGTGAAAAGCCACTTTGTTCAGTATCTGCCAACACCTTACGCAGTAACTGCCGCGGACAGGTATATCCTGGTATTTCATCATCATCTACGAAGTCGCCCAGGAAAAAAGGAATATCATTTTCCCAGGGTATTTTACGGAATGTACTTAGGTCAAGCTTTACCAGTGCATCGGGATAGCCGGTATGCCAGCCTGTAAATTTCACATTATCGTAAGCTACATCACCCATATCCCACCCAAAAGTAACATCACAAAATCCTAATCTTCCTTCTGCTAAAGAAGTGAACTTTTCGGCAGAGATATACTTGCCTCTTAAAACGCCATCAATATCGGCAACGGCGAGTTTTACTTTTCCTGACGGATGCTGCTTTACATATGCTAATATTTCTTGTGTTGTCATGCATGAGATGGTTTAAAGATTCTGTACAGCAAAAAGGTTACTATCAATATGGAGAAATAAATAAGTCCGAGTTTAAAATTGAAAATGAACATTGCAATAATAGATACAGTTGCAATGACGAGCGAGATAACCGGAAATGCCGGATAAAATGGAGCCCGAAAAGGTCTTGGCAGATCAGGTTCCCGCTTCCTCAGGATAACAATGGAAATCATGGAAATGATATATAATGTAAGTGCTCCAAAAACAGAGACAATGATGATCTCTGATGTTTTACCGGAAAGCAATGCCAGAATACCGATTACCATGTTTCCTATAAGCGCATTTGCCGGGGTATGGAATCTTGGAGATATTTTGCCGAGAAATGAGGGGATGTTATGTACCCTGCCCATTTCATAGGTTGATCTTCCGGCAGCAAGTATAAGTCCATGAAAAGAAGCTACCAGTCCGAATAAACCAACAGTAATTAGCAGGTGGTACATGAGGTGATTACTGCCTGTTATTTTTGCAAGGGCCAAAGGAAGCGGAGAATCTGATGTTTCTCCGCTTATTCCATTTTTATAAACTATTGCTTCCCATCCGGCGATGCCGGTAGCTGCAATAAAGATTAATACGCACAGTATAGCCAGTGTAAAGATGGCCCAGCCAAATCCTTTGCTGATGTCTTTTTGCGGGTTCTTGGTTTCTTCGGCCACATTAGCGATTCCCTCGATTCCCAAAAAGAACCAGATGGCAAATGGAATGGCTGCAAAAACGCCTCCCCATCCATTGGGCATTGCATTGTGGGTAAGGTTTGCTACCTCGAACTTTGGCAAAGCGATACCTGAAAACAAAAGCAATTCTCCTACGGCAAGAACAGTAATGATCACCTCAAAAGAGGCCGCAGCTTTTACACCATATACATTGAGCCCGGTAAACACGAAGTAAATGGCTATGGCACTGGTTAGTATGGGCACTTGCGGAAAAAATGCATTGAAATATGCACCAATTGCAAATGCAATGGCTGGCGGAGCAAGTATAAACTCTACAATCTGGGCAATACCGGCTATAAAGCCGATATTTTTGCCCATCGCTTTGTTTGCATAGTCAAATACCCCACCCGCCTTGGGGATAGCGCAGGCAAGTTCCGCATAGCTGAATGTAAAGGTTACATACATTACCATGATCACTATAGTGGCTATAGCCATCCCCCCTGTGCCGCCTTTTTCGAGACCCAGGTTCCATCCAAAATACATACCCGAAATGACATACCCTACTCCAAGCCCCCAGAGCATAAACGGGGTGAGTGTTTTTTTTAAACCTTTGTTTTCTGTCATTTGATGATTTCGGTTACATGATTATAAATATAAGATAATTACTACTTTAACAACCACATTTGCTGATTTGTATTATCATTACCTCCGTATTGAGATTGAACAGCTGCATCAAGGTTGTCTGAATTATAACTCAACTCATTAGATGGATATAACCAGCGTAACGGAAAGTTTGTAGATGGTGTATTTAAATTTGTTGTACTGTTTAAAGTAAATACAGGATATCCGGTTCTCCGGTTTTCGAACCAGGATTGATATTTACCTCCCTGTAAGAAATTGGCCAGATATTTTTGCGTGATGATCTGCTTAATCTGCTCCTCAGTTGACCCTGCAAGGGCAACTCCTGGCTTAGCCGGGAAGGCAAGTATATAAGCTGCGTCCATTTTCATGTTGTGGTGATAATCGGCCAGATCAGGTGTATTTATTGCAACTGCGTTCATAGAATTTGTAATACCATCAGCGTAATAAACCTGTGCTGTTGTTCCTGTAATCCATCCGCGTACAGCAGCCTCTGCAAGCGCAAATTGCATATCCCAGCAACTAAATACACTAACCGGCTCAGCATTTACCAGTTGCACATAACGATTATTAAGGTCGGCATAATCTTTACCTACTCTTCTTGTTTGCAAGGCTGAAAAGGCATCAGAAGGTTCTACACCCGGATAAGCGTTATAATCAGACTGCGACACCCCTGCAGTAATTTTAACCGGCGAAGGCTTAGCATAGTAAAACAACCTCCTGTCGTCGGTAGCTTTTAAAGGCGCTAGCAAAGTGTTTGTGAGCATGGTATAGTTCGATTTCACAAATGAGTTACCAGAACCAGCCGGCACATCAGACCATGGGTAATTCTGACCAGCAGTATTGTTATAAGCAAGTGCAAAATTATCTCTGTAATCGCGCATCAGCGGACGGTTTGCAACAATATCTTTGAAACGGTCAATAACCTTAAGATCTGCATCTGCTGTTTTTTTATAAAGATTAATTAGCACATGCAGCTCAAAACTATTGGTAAGCCTTCTCCACTTGTCGACGTTACCGGCATAGATAGGGTCACCTTCAAAGTTTGCACCTGTTGCAAACAACTGGTTTGCCTGATCAAGCTCATTCAGAATTCCCATAAAAACTGCTTTTTGAGTATCATATTTAGGCTGCAGCACATTAGTTTCTCCTTTTACGGCTTCTGCATAGGGGATATCTCCTACCTGCATTGTAGCCATAAAGAATTGCCATGCACGGATAAAATGTCCTAATCCCTGATATGATTTTTTAAGTGCATCGCTTGTAGCATAGTTTTCCATTGATGGAATATTCCGCAATAATGTAATGCGATCAAAATCGGTACGTCCGAGTCTGTTGTATTGAAAGCCTTCTTGACCCTCTCCCCAGGTTAGGTATTTGCCCAATAAAAAGGGCTGCATAAATCCTTTTGTAGAGCTGATGTCGCCACGGGTTACGTTCAGAATCATACCTGTTGCCAGCATGGCCGAATTTACCTGGGTTGTTTCATTTGGATTGGTATTGATGTCTTCAAACTTTTTACAACCGTTTGTTAGCGTTGCCAGTAAAGGCAAAATCAACATATATTTTATAATTCTTTTCATCTTGATTTAAGTTATTTATAAACGTAAAAGCTGCCTTACTAGAATCCTACTTTAAGATTGAAACCAATCATTCGTGATGAAGGAGAGTTCAGGTTTTCAGTATCTATATCCGGATCTGAAAATTTAAAGTCGGTTAACAGCAGTAAATTCTGACCTGTAACTGAAAATGATGCGCTCCGGGCACCGATTTTATTAGCCAGCTTTGCAGGGAAATTATACCCGAGTGAAACTTCACGAAGTTTGATGAAGGTTTCTTTTTGAATACCCATATCACCCCCTCTAAAAGATTGTGCAAAATCCTGATAACCTACTTGTACGTCGTTTGCTGCGTATTGTCTGGTATCGCTGGTAATGTTTCCATATTTGTCAAACTGCACTTCTCCAGACACTACTTTAACACCTTTACCTACATAGTTATTCAAACCGTTTACTACCTGGTCATAGCGATACTGGTTATCGGTTTCTGGGTTAGTACCGGTATCCCACATTTTATCGTATAGGTAGTTGTACATTAACCCTCCAATACGTCCGTCTATATTTACACCCAGATTCCAGTTTTTGTAGCGGAAATTATTAATAAAACCAATGCTAAAATCGGGATCTCCATAACCATATTTTTTATCATAATCGCTTTCAACAGGAAAGCCGTTGTTAAAAATTACGTTTCCACTTGGATCCCTCAACCAATATGAGCTGAGATAAGTATCTAACCTTTGACCTTTTTTAACCCATGGATTATCAGCTGACAAAACAGGATCAAGGTTAACATAATAGCGGTGCTGATTAGACCAGTTAACGGTAGTTTTCCACTCAAAGTCTTCATTTTTTACCACAGAACCGTCAACAGAAATTTCAAGACCTCTTCTGGCATATGTTTCTGCAGTGTTTACCAATATGGTAGCAAAACCAGATGACCCTGGAATATCAGTATTTACCTGTCTGTTGTAATAGTACTTATCATAATATGCAACATCGAAATGTAGTCGTTTACCCAGTAAGTAGCCTGCTGCACCAACTTCCCAGGTGCGCTGTGTACTTGGCAGTAAATGCTCTCCGATCAGCTTTGATGGATAACTGGCAGAATTAAGTGTATTCCATGCTGAGGTAGTAGTGGAGAAAGTTTTATTAATTGCAAAAGGATCAAATGCGTTTTTAAAGAGTGTCCATGATCCACGTAGTTTAAACATATCAATCACAGTCGGCATTTTTACCAGCTCAGATACTACCACACTTGAGCCCAAAGATGGATAAAAGAAAGATCGCGATGATTCTGGCTGAGCTGAATTCCAGTCGTTCCTGCCCGTAGCATCAAAGAACACTGCATCGTTCCAGCTTACAGATGCCCGGCCGTAAAGACTGTTAATTTGCTGAGACCAATTTCTTCCAGGGGTAATTGTTACCGGCTCAACTGAACCTTTCAGAGAAAAATACCTAGGAGAAATTAATCCATTTTTAGTGGTAGCGGTAAAGCCATCATCTTTAAAATAATAAAGTGTACCACCGGCTAACCCCTCAAATGCCCATTTGCTAACTTTCTTATTAAAAGTAAGGATCAAATCGTTATTGGTAGAGAAACCTCTTGAATCACTTGTTTCATACATTCCTCTTGCATTCCATCCGCCACGTGTAGAGAAAATATTAGCTGTAGGGTTTTGTTTGGTATTTGTATTATTATAGTTATCATAACCTGAACGCAGCATCAGGTTAAAATCATTGTTGAACTTATAATTGGCAGTGACATTTGCATTTACTTTATTTTTGACCTCACCGTTAAGCTTTTCGTAAGCAATTAAGTATGGGTTATCATACCAATTGGTATACATCCAGTTCTGTGTTTTGTTAGGAACTACCCAGTAGTCTTTATAATCACGGATATCGTACTCTGTACCCGTCCACATGATAAGCTGGTATAAATACCCCTGATTTCCATATCCGCTACCCCACATTTGAGGCGTAGAACCACGACTAACACCAAAACGTCCCTCTACCCTAAAATGATCATTAACTATGATCTCACCACCAGAAGTAAGGTTCAGGAGATTAAGTTTCTGATTTGGAAACTGGCCTTTCTGGAAAATATGGTTTACCCCAATCCTGAAACTTCCATTCTCATTACTCTGTGCCAAAGAAATGTTATTACTGGCTATAATACCGGTATTCATAAAATTCTTCAGGTTATCCTTTCCTACCGATACTAAGGGGCGTCCATCTTCAAATTGTTTGGTTTCCGGGTTCCAATCTCTGGCTGTATTTCCTGCATCCAGTTTTGGACCCCAAACATAATCGTTATCAATTTCACCATTTTGACCACGACCGTATGAACTTTGTACTTTCGGAATTGCCAGATAACCCAATTGAAACATAGTATTACTATTTACATCAATTGAGAACCCCTTGGCTGCTGCTCCTTTTTTAGTAGTGATCATCAAAACACCACCTTTAGCACGTGAGCCATATAAAGCAGAAGCAGTCGATCCCTTTAACACATCCATACTTTCGATGTCATCGGTAGGCACATCACGTAAAGTCATGTTTGCATAAGGGACCCCATCAATAATTAACAATGCATCTTCACCTCTCAACTCTACTGTAGGTCTTGCATTAAATTCCGTAGAATTCTTAATTACCAAACCTGAAACCCGACCGGTTAAGGAAGTACCCAAGTCCACTCCTTTTACAGTTTGCAGTTCTTTTCCCCCAACTCTTTGCACAGCATAACCTAAAGCCTTTTCCTGTCTTTTAACCCCAAGGGCCGTTACAATCACTTCAGAAAGGCCCTGTAATTCGGCTTCAAGTACAATATTTATACTGGTAACACCTGCCTTTACCAATACCTCTTTGGGTTGATAGCCCAGATATTTTACCACCAATACATCTCCTTCTTTCGCATCTATCGAAAATTCACCGGAGATATTTGCAGAAGTTCCTTTTGAAGTTCCTTTAATCATAACAGTTGCTCCTGATAGCGGATTGCCTTCTGTATCTGAAATTTTCCCCTTAATGTTTATTTGCGCCTCGGCAGTAACAATAACCGATGCTGTTGAAATGGAATTTCTCTTAATTACAATGGTTTTGTTTATGATTTTATATGAAAACGGCCTGTTTTTAAATATCTGGTCCAGCGCTGTTTCCACACTTACATTCTTCAGCTCGATGCTGATTCGGCCTTCCTGTTTTATGAGTTTATTGTTATAAAAGAAGGTATAGCCACTTTGCTCTTTTATACTTTCGAACACATTATTTAGCGTAGTGTTTCTTTCGGAAAGTGTAATACTTTGCGAAAATCCCGTTGCGGAGACTTGAAGGCAACCTATGAAGATTAATAGTACAATTAGTTTCATTGCCAATAAATTCCTGGATGAGAATAACCACCTGAAAACAGATGCTTTCCTACATTGATTTAAATTCATACTTTTGAATGTTTGGTTAATTCATTAATTATTTAACAAGGTATTTTTTGAGATCGACCGGAACTTTGTTCCATTTCTAACTTAAGAAGTGGATCTATCCGGATCCTGTTGCAACCAGGGTCCGGTATTTTCTTCTCAGTTATACGGGTTAGGTATTTATTTTTCCATACAATACTGGTTTTAAGTTGTTTATTTAGTTACAATTAGTTTTTTTCCTTCAATTTTAAAGTGGACACCTCCAAATTCTAATATCTTAAGCACTTCTGATAATTTTACGTTGCGCGGGATATCGCCCATAAACTCATCATCAGTATGGTTTATCTCATATAATACATCTACATCATACCATCGCGATAGCTGACGCAACACAGATTGCAGGTCATCACCCTCGAAATGAAAATACCCCTTTTGCCATGCCATTACCTGATCAATATTGGCTTTACTGATTTTCAGGCTCATATCCTGATGTTCAACATTGGCCTGCTCTCCGGGTCTCAGGAAACGTGAAACTTTTTTATTCCTCCCGTTCAGTAATGATACTTTTACTGAACCCTCAAGCAAGGTTGTTTTGATGCTTGTTTCATCATCATAAGAATTAATATTAAAATGGGTTCCAAAAACTTCAACTTCCTGTTTATCTGTTATCACAATAAAAGGAAGCTTCTTATTCTTAAATACTTCGAAATAAGCTTCTCCGGTTAGTTCTACCCTTCGATAGGTCGCATTAGCAAAACTTGTTGGAAATTTTACGGAGGAGGCAGCATTTAGCCAAACTCTTGTACCATCAGGCAAATTCACTTGATATTGACCGCCCCTGGGTGTACTGATGGTATTATATGCCATCTCTTTTTTCCTGGATTCTATAACAGTATATACCAATTGCCCACTGGCATTTTTTGTTATTGCTACTCCAGCTTGTTTAGCAATCTGGCCGTTACCTGCATCTGTTAGCGAAATTTCAGTACCATCAGCTAAAGTAAGTATAGCCTTATTTCCACCGGGTTCCGCATCTTGTTTTGTGTAAACAGCGCGCAGATTAGCATTATTAAGATTGTGATTAACATAAGAATATAAGCCTATAGATAACGTAACCAATACAACAACCGCAGCAGTTAGTTTGAGCCACAACGGCTTTATTTTAATTTGCTTGTGGTGGTCCTCGTCAGCCTCAGAAATTCCACCTTCCTCATCCATCGCTCCCAAAAGATGTTCATCCAGTTTCCCATCTTTGGTTAACTGTACAAACAATTCCAACTCATCATCAGAGAGTTGTTTATTAATATATCGACTAACAAGTATTCTGTAAAATTCTTTATCTTCCATAGTGAGGGCCTTTCAAATACTAAGACAATATTTGAAGCGCCGAGGGTAGCTGGAAAAATTATTTTTTTGAACTTATTTTAACAGGATAACCAAAAGTACTCCTAAAGAGATACCCAGGTCCCTTTCAACAGAAGTCCTGAGAATTTTCATAGAAGCTACCATATGATTCTTTACGGCATTTCGGGAAATACCCAATGCCGTTGCTACCTCCTCGTAACTTTTGCCCTGCTCTCTGCATAGTTTAAAAACTTCTCTGCTTCGGGGAGATAATACCGCTAATGCTTTTTGAAGGTAGTCGTAATATTCTTTATTCAAAAGCTCGTCTTCAGTGGAGTTCCTTTCTTCAACAAAACTATTGACTATCTCTGACATAGCAACTTCAGAACGGAAGGCTTTTTTAAGGCTATTTAAGGTATGATTCCTGGCAACGATATGTAAATAGGCCTTTAGCGATTGGATATCTGCTAATTTTGATCTGCATTGCCAGATCTTTATAAATATTTCTTGTGTAAGATCTTCTGAAAGATCAGCAGAGTGAACAAACTTTTTAACAAAACCTAAAATTCCGGCACTGTACCTCTCATAGAATTCCGCAAAGGCGTACTCATCCCCAGAGACTAATTTGGCCCTGAGGTCTTGATCAGAAAGCATAGAATATGTGGTCATGGTTTGGCTTACGATACTAATTTACTAAAAATAAATTAATGTTACACAAATGTTACGGAATTAAAAAACCTTCATATTTTACTAGAAATAGATTTTTTGTCTGCTAAAACCATCAGGTAACGTCCTGAGAAGTAATTATTTAAAATTTATTTTCAAATAAAGAAACTTTTTGACAATATCATACGTTATAGTAGTGGTTTGTTTGGTTTAGGTTGATCTGTGGTGGATCAACCATCTTAAAACAGGGATAGCTTTATTGCTCATCCCTGTTCCTATTTTAAGACATACCATAATATTTTCTCTTTTTTTGCATTTACTGAACAGTGTTTATTATATTTGCATCAGTTAGCATTTTAGTATGTCAATAAAAGATAGAAAAGAAAGAGATAAGCTGGACAGGAGAAAGTTGATTATTGAATCGGCTACCAAACTCTTTTTGGAACAGGGTTATGAAAAAACTTCTATCCGCAACATTGCCGACGATATAGAATACAGTCCGGCAACAATCTATCTTTATTTCAAAGAGAAAGATGAAATCTTTTACGTAATCCACGAACAGGGATTCGATCTGTTAAACAAAGAATTTATAAACCATAACCAGATAACTGATCCATTTGAAAGGCTGGCTGAGCTAGGAAAAATATACCTGAATTTTGCGCTGACAAATCCGGACTATTATGATCTTATGTTCATCATGAGGGCCCCTTTAAGTGAAATTAAATGCCATAGCAAGTGGGAAGCCGGAGAGAATAGCTTCCAATACCTGCTTAATACGGTTACAGAATGCCTGGATAAAAAGCTTATTGTTGATGGTGACCCCATTATCGTTTCAATGTCTATATGGTCCTATGTTCATGGCCTTATTTCCTTATTTATAAGAGAGCGGCTGCAGTCGGTAAATATTGAAGGTGAACAAAATCCTAATCTTTTAGCCCAATCATTAGACTATTTTCTAAAAACACTTAAAGTGTAAAAAAAATTTACCTTAACATAAACAGTGTTTAGTAAATAACCAACGATTATTATTTTTCAAAAACAATGTAACAAATCAAAAAATATCAATTCTAATAAACAGTGTTCATTTTATAAACAACGATACGTCATGAATAGAAAAACAGCCTTAAAATCGTTAATACTATTAATCCTGGGGTGCTGGCTTCCCTTTAGTGTCTTCTCTCAAAGTCCTCTTCAGGGTTATATAGACGAGGCCCTCAAAAATAATCTTGGGATACAAAAACAAGATTTCGCTTTACAGCGAAGTCTTTACGCCCTAAAAGAAGCAAAGGGACTATTCCTTCCAGATGTAGAACTAAACACCTCCTACCTGACATCAGGAGGTGGACGCAAAATTGAAATCCCAATTGGCGACCTCCTAAATCCTGTGTACAGCACCTTAAACAGCTTAACAGGTTCGGGTAAATTCCCTCAGGTAGATAATGTGAGTCAGACTTTCAATCCGAACAATTATTACGATGCCAAAGTACATACCACCTTGCCTCTGTATAATGCGGAAATTATTTACAACAGCCGCATCAAAAAAGAACAGATCACTATGCAGCAGATAGAACTAAGGCTGTATAAACGCGAGCTGATAAAGCAGGTTAAACTTGCGTATTATGGATACGAACAATCGCTGCAGGCCATAAAAATTTTTGAAAACGGGATTGCATTGGCAAAAGAAAACCTGCGGATAAATCAATCAATGGTTAAAAATGGAAAAGCGATAAGAACAGTGGTGGCCCGTTCAGAAAATGAGCTTACAGGGCTTGAAACTCAACTTGAAAATGCCAGAACTGAGTCTCTGAACGCTGCCGCGTATTTCAATTTTCTACTCAATAAGCCGCTCAACAGTACCATTGAAATTAGTGAAAACGAGAATACGATTGTTGGATCAGATTCATCTTCTCATTCCGGAAAAAGAGAAGAACTTACCGCGCTGGAATCTTTAAATCAAATAAATACCCTCTCTGTAAAATTAACCAGGGTAGCAGTACTTCCAAAGCTATCCACATTTGTTGATGTAGGTGCTCAGGGTGATTTTTTAAAAGTAAACAAAGATGCGCCCTATTATCTTTTCGGAGTAACACTATCATGGCAAATATTTAATGGCAACAGAAATAAAAACAAAACTCAGCAGGCGCTTTTAGATTTAAAGTCCACCGAAACACAAACAGAACAGGCCTCGCAGCAACTGGAACTTGAGGTTATTACAGCTCAAAACAAACTGAACGCAGCGCTACAGGCTTTTAAAGCCTCAGTTAGCCAGTCGTCGTTATCTCTTCAATATTATAAAGACGAGCAACGTCTTTATAAAGAGGGTCAGGCGCTTTACCTGGAGTTATTGGATGCACAGACAAGACTGATAAATGATCAGCTAAAACAAAGTATTGCCTATCTGAATATGCTAACCAGAACAACCGAACTGGAAAGAGCAAAAGCAAGCTATATTCTTTAATCACCTTTAATTTAAAACAAAATGAAACATATAAATACACTCCCGATCTTCATATTTCTTGGCATTGCCGTAATTGGTTGCAGTGAACCAAAACCGGCACAAAAAACCGATAACTCAATTCCGGTAAAGGTAATTTCCTCAAATGCCCTTAATGAAAATGAACCGGTGGAAACTTCTGGTTTACTATCGTCAGAACAACAGAGTAATCTTTCTTTTAAAACCAGTGGAATCATAAACCGCATCCTTGTTAAGGAAGGTGATCATGTAAGCAATGGGCAAGTACTTGCCTCGCTAAACATGACAGAGGTAAATGCTCAGCTTAACCAGGCCGAAGAGGGATTTAATAAAGCAAAGCGGGATGCCCAAAGGACTGCCAATTTATTTAAGGACAGTGTTAGTACCAGGGAGCAATTGGAAAATACGCAAACGGCTTTGGCAATTGCCAAAAAAAGTTTGGACATAGCGCGGTTCAACGCTGTTCAATCGACCATAAGGGCAAATACAACTGGCGTTGTTCTTAAAAAACTCGCAAATGAAGGAGAACAGGTAGCCGGAGGAACCCCCATACTTTACATAGGTGGCGTTTCAAATAAAGATTGGATAGTTAAATGTGGTATTACCGATAAAGACAGATCAAGAATTAACGGAAAGGAGAAAGTTGAGTTAAACTTTGATGTCTTTCCTCAAACATTAACAGGAGTAGTAAAGTCCCTTGCCCAGGGCAGTGATGAAAGTTCCGGTTTATATCAGGCCGAAATAAGGCTCAATCCTACCGATGCCAAATTGATCTCAGGACTCTTTGCCAAAGTAAAGATCTATCCTTTTGGCAAAACAGACCTTTTGTCTGTTCCGGTAGATGCTTTAGTGGAAGGCAAAAACGACAGTGCTTACGTATTTACTTCTGTGAACAACAGAGCTGTAAAGAAAGCGGTGAAGGTTGCCTACTTAAAAGGCGACAAGGCATTTATCTCCTCTGGTTTATTAGCCACTGATCAGATAATAAGAGAAGGATCAGCCTATCTTACTAATGGTTCTTCAATTAAAATAATCAGATAGCCTAAATTATTTCAAAATGAAATTACCTGAATTTGCAGTAAAAAATTATCAGTTCACACTGATTGTTTTCGTGGCGGTGCTAGCTCTGGGAATATATTCCTTGTTCACCATGCCAAGAAGTGAAGATCCTGAAACCCATCCTCCGCAATTTACGGTAGTTGTAGTATATCCGGGAACTAATCCTAAGGATATGGAGCAACTGGTTGTTGACCCAATGGAAAAAAAGATCCACGAACTTGACGATATAAAACACATAACCACAGATATAAGCGATGGTCTTGCAGTTATGCAAATAATATATAAATATAGCTCTAACCCCGATGATAAGTATCAGGAGGTGGTGAGAGAAATTAACAGCTTAAGAAGTGAGCTACCTTCTGATATAGCAGATATACGGATCAACAAACAGATTCCATCGGATGTTAGTGTGTATCAGTTTGCTTTAGTGAGTGAAAACACCTCCAATGCCACGCTTAAAAAATATTCAAAAGAGCTAAAGGAACGACTCGAAAAAATACAGGCATTAAAAAGAGTTACCTACGCCGGCGTTCCTGAACATCAGGTAAATGTAAGGCTTAACATTCAAAAAATAGCTCAGGAAAAACTTACCCAGAATAATGTTATTGCTGCATTACAAAGTGAGAATGTTAACATTCCAGGTGGTAACATCAGTATGGGAAACAGAAAGCTTAATATTAAAACCAGCGGTAATTTTTCGAGCATAGATGAGGTTAAGAATACGGTAATCTTTAGTGCCCAGGGAAAAGTAGTTTACCTGAAAGACATAGCCGATGTTTCATTAGGCTATGAAGATGAAACACATATTACCCGCTTGAACGGCTACAGAAGCAGTTTTATAAATGCCAGCTTAAAAGATGGAGAGAACATTATATCTGTGCAGGAAAAAGTTGTCCCCTTATTAGCAGCATTTAAAAAGGATTTACCACCGGGTATTGACCTTGTAAAGGTTTTTGATCAGGCTAAAAGCGTAGATGTAAGGCTTTCGCATTTTACCAGAGATTTTGGTATCGCAATTTTATTGGTGTTGGTTACCTTACTGCCTCTGGGTACAAGGGCATCGGTTGTTGTGATGATCTCGATCCCGTTATCTCTTGCCATCGGGCTTACCCTGATGAATGCATTGGGTTATAACATCAATCAGCTAAGCATTGTAGGTATGATTGTAGCGCTGGGTATTCTGGTTGATGATAGTATTGTAGTGGTTGAAAATATTGAACGGTATCTGCGTATGGGCTACAGCAGAATAGAGGCTTCTATAAAGGCTACTTCTCAAATCGGCATTGCCGTTGTTGGCTGTACCATACTGCTTATATTTGCCTTTTTACCAATCGTTTTCTTACCCGAAGGAGCCGGGGATTTTATTAGAAGTTTACCGCTTTCTGTAATCACTACAATTTTTGCTTCTATGTTGGTATCGCTAACAGTAGTCCCTTTTTTAGCAAGCATCATTTTGAAACCGCACATGAGTGAGGAGGGAAATTTTCTGCTCAGGGCAATGAAAAAAGGAATTCATACAACTTATGGAGCGGTACTTAACAAAGCGCTGAAGAGACCATTAGTTACACTTATCATTATCGGAGGGATCTTTATTGCCTCACTTGGATTAGTTCCGGTTATAGGAAGCAGCCTGTTTCCAAAATCTGAGAAACCTATGTTTCTGGTGGATATAGAAACCCCGGAGGGAACCAATATAAATACCACAAATAAAGTAACAAGGTATGTGGAATCTGTATTGAAAAAAGTACCTGAAATAAGTTCATTTTCCAGTAATGTTGGTAAAGGAAATCCAAGAATCTATTACAATGTGATCCCACATAATGAAAGCGAAAATTATGCACAGATCTTTGTCCAGGTAGAGGGACTGGAAACCCGCGAAAAAGTTGCGGTAATTGAAAGGGTAAGAAAAGAGCTGAATGGTTACCCTGGTGCAAACATTAAGGTTAAAGATTTTGAACAGGGACCACCAGTTGATGCCCCCCTTGCCTACCGCATTTATGCCGATGATCTTAACGGCCTGCGCAAAACAGCATTCGATATTGCCTCGCTGATCAGTAAAGTAGATGGCACTATTTACGTAAACAATCCTTTACTGGTAAAACCTACAGACCTTAAGGTTACAATAAATAAAGAAAAGGCGGCTTTGCTGGGTGTTGCTTCTGCGGATATTGACCGTACAGTTCGATTGGGATCTGCCGGACTGAATGTAGCAACGTACAGGGAAGACTCGGGAAAAGCAGACAATTATAATGTGAATGTTTCTATTCCAAGAAATAACGATATTCAGGATATCAGTATGTTCGACAGGCTATATGTTCCGTCTTCCTCTGGGGTAAATATCCCTCTGAAAAACGTGGCATCTAGTGGTTTCGAGAGTTCGCCAAACCAGATCAGACATTATGATAAAGACAGATATGTAACCATTTCTGCATTTGTAAAACCAGGCTATAACGTGCAGCGCCTGGATGAGGAGATCACTGAAAAACTGAACAAATTTAAATTCCCTGAAGGCTTCTCTTTTAAAGTTGCAGGCGAGAAAGAGAGTAAAGAAGAAAGCTTTGGTAATCTTGGTCTTATCCTTATTGTTACTGTTTTTGGTTTTCTGGGGGTGTTGATACTTGAGTTCAAAACCTTTAAAAGTATACTGATTGTATTGTCGGTTATTCCACTTGGAATAGTTGGAGGATTGATCATGCTGTTCTTTGCAGGTGAAACGCTTTCCTTTACAGCCACAATAGGTTTTATTGCATTAGTAGGTATAGAAGTGAAAAACTCTCTGTTGGTTGTAGATTTTACAAATCAATTAAGGGCGCAGGGAAAAAGCATTGAGGAAGCGATTATTGAAGCCGGGGAAATTAGATTTGTACCCATACTTTTGACCTCGTTAACAGCCATTGGCGGATTGCTACCACTTGTAATTGAATATAGTGAATTGTATTCTCCACTTGCTTTGGTGCTTATTGGTGGTTTAATTAGCTCGACATTATTATCAAGACTAGTAACACCGGTGATGTATAAACTTTTACCACCAAAAATTGCAGTTGACCAAACAATATAAGAAACAGTAAACCCTTAAAAAAATACCCATTAATGGGTATTTTTTTAAGGGTTTTATAGGGTTTAATTTGTGGCGGATAATCTTCACAAATTAACTTTATTATGAAATTAAAATCTTTATTAACAGCCTCACTGTTTTTAATTGCACCTTTTGCAATTAAAGCTCAAACCGTCCAAATCTCAGCTTCAGAAGCTGATGCAAAAATTGTTGTAGACGGACAAATTTTAGGTACAGGTAATGCAAAGATCAAAGTCCCAAAAAACTCTTGCGTAAATGTAAAAGTTCAGAAAGCCGGGTTCTTAAGGTATGAGCAAACTTTCTGCAATAAGAAGGGAATGGCCGAGCCACCAAAGAAGCAGTTTTTTGACATGAAGAAGGATGATGCCGAGGAAGCTTCAATAAAAACGGACCAGGCCAACATCGATTTCTCTATTGAAATCAATAAAAAACAAGATGTGGCAGAGGTGTGGAAACGCGCAAATCAAATTGTGACTGATTACTTTGATGCAATTGAAGTTGCCGACAAAGAAACATCTTATTTAAGAACTTCATGGAGCATTCAAAGTTTCCAGCAAAACACTATCAGAACGCGTTTAATTATTAAGCTATCTAAAAGCGAACCGCTTACTTATAAGGTTAAACTTGTAAGTGAATTTTCTGGTGCTCCTTTAACAAGCGTAAAAGCCGATGAACAGTTTCATGATTGGGATCGGGTATTGAGAAAATACCAAAATGTTATTTCTGACTTCACCACACGTTTAGGAAACCAGTAGTTTAATACGCTCGGTAACGCTATCGTTTGCCTCGTCATCTCCTTTGGTTAATCAAAGGAGATGACGATTACCTTTTTATTACTCGGTTGCTTCAACTTTTTTAGTCAGATAATAAACTGGTATCCCTATCAGCATAATTAACACACCCCATCCGCAAGTGTCTGTCTTGTAGATTAAAAGTGCAACACTAAGTGCTGATGCTACTATGATGTATAACATTGGCAGAACCGGATAACCAAAAGCCCGGTATGGACGCTCTGCATCAGGCATTTTTCTTCTTAAAATGAATATCCCATAGATAGTAAGGATATAGAATATCAAAACAATAATCACTACAAAATCCAGAAGAGCACCATATCTACCCGTTAAACACAACGCAGAAGCCCATGCTCCTTGTACCCATAAAGCCCAGCCCGGTACATCTGCTTTATTTAAAGTGGCCGCCTTTTTAAAGAACAACCCATCCTTTGCCATTGTGTAGTATACCCTGGCCCCCGCCATAATCAAACCATTATTACAGGCAAACGTAGAGATCATAATCATTACAGCAATAATTATGGTACCCGCTTGTCCAAAAATATACTGTGCCGCAACTACTGCTACCCTATCAGATTTTGCAGTGGTAATCTGGTCGAGAGGCAATACTGCAACATACATCAGATTAGCAAGAATATAAATTATGCTTACAATTAGCGTTCCCAGGAACAAGCTTAGACCAACATTGCGCTGAGGATTTTTAATCTCTCCGGCAATGAAGGTAACCCCTGCCCATGCATCACTTGAAAACAATGAACCAACCATTGCTGCCGAAATTCCCGATAGTAATAAGCTTCCACTAATAGGCGCCCAGGTCATTGTTTCTAAACTAAAAGAACGTGTTTCCCAGGCATTGGCCCAGTTTGCATCCCAGACCTCAGCTTTCGCTGCAAGGGTAAATCCGAAAATGATTAAACCAAAAAGTGATAGGATTTTTATAATCGTTAAAACAGTTTGCAGAATTTTACTATCCTTAACACCACGGCTATTTACAAAGGTCAGAAAAACGATGGTGACAATAGAAACCAACTGAGCCGCGCTGATTGCGTAATGCTCCGGAATACCTTTGTCGCTAACTCCTGTTTGAATTTGCCATAGGATATTATTTTCACTAAAAGGTTCATAAAGGTAGGCGGCAAACTTAGAAAACGCGACCCCTACGGCCGCAATAGTCCCTGTTTGTATTACGGCAAACAGACTCCAGCCATATAAAAATGCAATCAGTTTATTATAAGCCTCTTTTAAATAAACGTATTGTCCTCCTGCTTTTGGGAACATTGCGCTCAACTCACCGTAACTAACTGCGGCAATAATGGTAATTATTGCGGTAACCACCCAAATGAGAATAAGCCAACCGGCAGAACCGACTTGTCGGGCTATATCAGCACTTACAATGAATATCCCCGACCCAATCATTGAGCCGACTACGAGCATGGTACCATCTAACAGTCCTAGTTCTCTTTTAAAAGAACCGTCTTGATTTTCTTTATCCATATGGTTTGTTTGGTTGGTTTTAGCATAAATCCAATACAAGAGCTTTATAAGTTATGTATCAACTGCCCTGCTAATATATTAAAAATACAGAACGTTCGTACATTCTTCACACCTCGTTCACACCAAACCCACAAACAGGTACTTTTTTGTGAAGAATGTATGTAGAATGTGCGAATTATGTGAGGACTTCGTCTTTCTGACTAATAAACCCGATTAAAAGCAACCAATGGCATAAATTCCCGGTTCATAAAAAAGGTTAGTAATCAATTCATTAAAAATTTGGTAATTTCAGAAACACGCTTATTTTTGTAAAGCCCGGTCTTGCCAATTAAATGACTTAAGTGCTTTAAGGTAATGGCGAAAAAGGGCAGTCTGCCAGCTACAAACAATTGGCTTTGGCCTTTTTTGGAGGCAGCTAAAGTCGACAACTAACAACCAAAAATAAACTAAACAAGAGATCAAAGTATGGAGTTTTTACAGAACAATTTAATCTATTTTATTCCCGCATTGGGTTTAATTGGCATCATTGTGATGGCTATTAAAAGTGCATGGGTAAACAAACAGGATGCAGGGGATAAAAACATGCAGGAACTGGCCGGCTATATTGCTGATGGTGCAATGGCCTTTTTAAAAGCTGAATGGAAAGTACTTAGCATTTTTGTTGTGTTTACGGCTGCATTACTTGCCTATTCAGGAACGGTACATGAAGTTAACGGCGTACAATTACACTCCAGCTGGATCATATCTATTGCCTTTATTATTGGAGCTGTGTTTTCTGCTACCGCAGGATACATTGGAATGAAAGCAGCAACAAAAGCGAATGTTCGTACTACTCAGGCTGCAAGAACAAGTTTAAAACAAGCGCTAAAGGTTTCTTTTACCGGCGGTACGGTAATGGGATTGGGTGTAGCAGGTTTAGCTATTTTAGGTTTAGGCGGTTTATTTATTGTTTTCCTAAACGTTTTTAATGTTGTTCAACCAAACAGCGCAGAAATGAAAACAGCGATAGAGGTACTAACCGGATTTTCATTAGGAGCCGAATCTATTGCGCTTTTTGCGCGTGTGGGCGGTGGTATTTACACCAAAGCTGCCGATGTAGGCGCCGACTTAGTTGGTAAAGTTGAAGCTGGAATTCCTGAAGATGATGTGCGTAACCCGGCAACCATTGCAGATAACGTTGGCGACAATGTTGGTGATGTGGCCGGTATGGGAGCGGATTTATTTGGTTCTTATGTGGCAACTATTCTTGCTACAATGGTATTAGGACAGGAAATTGTTGCGACAGATAATTTTGGAGGTATGTCTCCGATACTATTACCTATGGTGATCTGCGGATTGGGTATCTTGTTTTCGATAATAGGCACCTGGTTTGTGCGCATCAAAGGTGAAGATTCTAATGTACAAACAGCGTTAAACCTGGGCAACTGGGGATCAATTGTAATTACTGCCATTGCATCTTATTTCATTGTGATGTGGATGCTGCCTTCAAACCTGCATTTGCGCGGCGTTGATTTTACCAGTATTGACGTATTTTTTGCGATCATAGTAGGATTGGTTGTAGGTACCTTAATGAGTATTATAACTGAATATTATACGGCAATGGGGAAAGGCCCTGTTAATTCAATTATCCAGCAATCTGGCACAGGTCATGCTACAAACATTATTGGGGGGTTATCGGTAGGTATGAAATCTACTGTTGCTCCTATCCTGGTTTTAGCAGGAGGCATCATTTTCTCTTATGCTTTTGCAGGATTATACGGTGTAGCAATTGCCGCTGCAGGTATGATGGCTACTACAGCAATGCAGTTGGCAATTGATGCATTCGGCCCTATTGCTGATAATGCTGGTGGTATTGCTGAAATGAGTCAATTACCTCCTGAAGTACGTGAACGTACTGACAATCTGGACGCCGTTGGGAACACAACTGCAGCTACCGGTAAAGGATTTGCAATTGCTTCGGCAGCATTAACCTCACTTGCTTTATTTGCGGCATTTGTTGGTGTAGCGGGTATATCTGCTATCGACATCTATAAAGCTCCTGTTTTGGCCGGGCTATTTGTAGGTGCGATGATTCCTTTTATATTTTCTGCATTATGTATTGCAGCGGTTGGCAAAGCAGCAATGGATATGGTACAGGAAGTTCGTCGCCAGTTCCGCGAAATTCCAGGAATTATGGAATATAAAGCAAAGCCGGAATACGAAAAATGTGTTGCCATTTCGACTAAGGCCTCGATTCGCGAAATGATGTTGCCAGGTGCTATTGCACTTTTAGTTCCAATTATAGTGGGTTTTGGTTTCAAAGGTGTTTTCCCATCGGTAAGTTCTGCTGAAATATTAGGTGGTCTATTAGCAGGTGTTACCGTATCCGGAGTACTTATGGGAATTTTCCAGAGTAACGCGGGTGGTGCATGGGACAACGCTAAAAAATCATTTGAAAAGGGTGTTGAGATCAATGGCGAGATGCATTACAAAAAATCTGAGCCTCATAAAGCATCTGTTACAGGTGATACGGTTGGCGATCCTTTTAAAGATACTTCCGGACCGTCAATGAACATCCTTATTAAACTAATGTCGATTGTCTCTTTGGTTATTGCCCCATATATAGCTGTTAGTCCAGGCGAGAATACCGCCTCAAAAAAAGAAATCACGAATTCGATTCAGGTTTCCGCTAAAATGTCGGCATTAACACAAGAAATAGCTAAAAACGTAAAATATTTACTTGAGGAAAGACCTAAAAATACTCAATTCGCTCAAAACAAAGTGAACAACACACTAAAAGTGGAGGGGAAACAGTCAAGAAGATCGATTGACAACATTAAAGCTCAACCTTAAACTTCATTAGGATAAAAATAAAAGGGATTTCGTAAAAGAATCCCTTTTATTTTTAGATATATTTTATTTAGGTTTGGCACTTATAATATAAACTAGACGAGTTATAGATACACTTTAACTAAACTTTAAACTATGAATTTTAGAAAGTCAATTGACTTACTTACACAAGAAGCTGCTGAAAGTGGTGAAGGAACCCTGAAACGGACCCTTGGCCCCGTCAATTTGGTGGCTTTGGGTATTGGTGCAATTATTGGAGCCGGACTGTTTTCCATAACCGGATCTGCTGCCGCCAATAACGCAGGACCAGCCATTACCATCTCATTTGTTATTGCAGCTTTGGGTTGCGCTTTTGCAGGCTTATGTTATGCCGAATTTGCTTCAATGATCCCGGTAGCAGGTAGTGCTTATACTTATTCATATGCTACAATGGGTGAATTTATAGCCTGGATAATTGGCTGGGATTTGGTATTGGAATATGCTTTAGGTGCCGCAACGGTATCCATTAGCTGGAGTAGGTATCTGGTCAAGTTTCTGGCGTATTACGATGTCCATCTACCCGCGCAGGTAACCATGTCGCCTTTTGAAACGGCAACCCTTTTAGATGGCACCGTAGTTTCTGGTATGTTTAACTTACCTGCTGTATTTATTATCGTCTTAATGTCCTTTGTTTTGATCAGAGGCACCAGCGAATCTGCATTTATTAATGGGCTCATTGTAGCTATTAAGGTTGTAATTGTATTCATTTTTATCCTTTTAGGATGGAAATATATTAACGCCGACAACTATTCACCTTATTTTATTCCTGCTGACAAACCAGGTCACGAAAGTATGTTTACACACGGATGGGGGGGCGTAATACGAGCGGCCGGAATTGTTTTCTTTGCCTATATAGGTTTTGATGCCGTTTCTACAGCTGCCCAGGAGGCAAAAAATCCTAAGAAAGATATGCCCATCGGTATCCTTGTTTCTTTGTTTATTTGTACAATTCTATATATTCTTTTTGCACACGTAATGACCGGGGTAGCTAATTTTGACATGTTTAAAGGTCAGGATGGTATTGCTCCTGTTGCTGTTGCAATTGACAATATGGGTGTAAAAAATGCAGCAGGTGTTGTTGTTCCATCTTATCCGTGGTTAAATAAGTTGATTATTCTTGCCATTCTGGGTGGTTATGCTTCAGTTATCCTGGTGATGCTATTGGGCCAATCGAGGGTATTCTTCTCGATGAGTAAAGATGGTTTATTACCAAAGGTGTTCTCGAAAGTTCACCCTAAATATAGTACACCTGCAAAAAGCAACTTATTATTTATGTTTTTTGTAAGCTTATTCGCAGCATTTGTTCCGGCCACTGTAGTGGGCGAAATGACAAGCATAGGTACTCTTTTGGCATTTATTCTTGTTTGCATCGGAATAGTTATCTTAAGAAATAGAATGCCTGATTTGCCTCGTGCATTTAAAGTGCCTTTGGTACCGCTTATTCCAATATTGGGTGTAGCGGTTTGCTTAGGTATGATGGTGTTCCTGCCTCTTGATACATGGGTTCGTTTATTGGTATGGATGATTATTGGTATTAACGTGTACCTGTTCTATGGTATGAAAAACAGTTTATTATCTGATAACTTACAAGCTACATTAGCAAAAAGCACTAAAACTGTGTCTTATGTAGGTTTTGGCCTTGCTATTTTGTTGATCATAGTGGCGTTAATTCACCACAATATTACTGACGGCAAAGACACAGGCTTATACTACTTCTCCTTAGTGTTTGCTGTTGCGCATATCATTTTATACTTATACCGGGCTTCAACATCTAATCGGGTTCAGGCAAAGTAATCAAGCATAATTAGCAATAAAAAAGCCGCTCAGTTTGAGTGGCTTTTTTATTGCTAATTAATTTACCTTTGTAGCATAAATTAACTGCTATGGAATTCAATTTTCGACAAATTCTATCTACTTCAATGGTACTATTCGCTATCATTGATATTCTGGGAGCTATACCTGTAGTAATTGAGCTTAGAAAGAAAGCCGGACATATTCAATCTGAAAAGGCAGCTATAGTTGCAACCGTACTTATGGTTATCTTTTTGTTTGCCGGCGAGACCTTGTTAAAGGTTATCGGACTGGATGTTGAATCATTTGCCATTGCGGGCTCATTTGTGATCTTCTTTATTGCCATGGAAATGGTACTTGGTCTAACCATATTTAAAGAAGGTGATGCGCCTGAAACGGTATCAATTGTGCCTCTTGCATTTCCATTAATAGCAGGTGCTGGAACCATGACCACTTTACTTTCGTTAAAAACTGAATATGCAACTCAAAACATCATTATTGGAATCATCATCAATATGCTATTCGTTTATTTTGTATTAAAGAATACAGAGCGTTTAGAGAAGCTTTTTGGCAAATCCGGCTTAAATGTTTTAAGAAAAGCTTTTGGAATTATCCTTCTTGCTATTGCTATCAAATTATTCAGAAACAATACTGGCTTGTAACAAAACCATCTTTTGATCGTCTAAAATAAAAAAGGCTATGAACAGCTTCGAGCAATTCACGTTGATTATTGGTGTGCTGGCCATATTGTTTGAGACCATAAGTCACATTAAGAGTAAAATTAAGCAGTGGTTTGGTACCCATGGGCACTAAAAGAGTGACTATTTTTTAATAAAGCGAGCAATAAACATGGTATCTGCTTTATCCTTATAGCCCTTAATCACTTCCATTTTTTCGAGTTGTAGGGGTAGGTTTTCGACTATCCATGCTACAACATCTTCATTTTCCTGTTTAAATACAGAACAGGTAATGTATACCAATGGCTTCTCTGTTTTCAGATATTTAACAACATTACCTGCGATTGCTGTTTGAAGTTTCGAAAAATAACTGATTTTATGAGCGTCAAAATAATAAAGCATTTCAGGAGTACGACCCCAGGTACCCGACCCTGAACAAGGTGCATCCAGAATAATTCCGTCAAATTCATAATGATGCAGATCCTGATCGTTATTCTGAAGCAGATCTAACACTTTTTTCTGATACTTTTTTAATCCCGCTTCACGGAAACGCTCCTCCAGATTGTTTAAGCTGTTTTCTCTTACGTCGCTAACCAATAACTGTACACTAGGCTCAAGATCGTGCAGAAGCAGGGATTTGCCTCCTGAGGCGGCACAACAATCCCACCAATAGTCCCAGGTCTGAGGTTCAAAAAAATCTCCTGTTTTCTGTGATGATAAATCCTGTACCTGATAATACTGTTGTGAGGGTACAATTTTTTCCAGTTTGGTTCCATTTGGCAAGGCCAAAGTAGTTTTACTTATCTCTTCAACTGCTATTTCTGCCTCTTTTAGCGTTTTAATAAGTTGGTTTATATAGCTCGGTTTAACTCGCAAAAATAAATCCGGCTGTATAAAAAATGACTCATAAAAGTCTTGCTTTTCAATATCTTCACTCAGGTTTTCATTGAATATGAATACCTCAGAAAGTTTAAAGGAAGGGTACTGATCTGTTATTAAAGCTATTTTTTCTTGAACGGAAAGATTGATCTGCTCTTTAAACTGAGGCAACTTAGTTTCAATTACCAGACTTAGTGTTTGATTGCAAAGGAAGTCGGAAATAGCCAAACGAAGTATCGTATCTTCTTTTAGGAGTGCCTTACCTAATCTGAAAAAACTATAAATATATCTGGTAGCCCAACGCCGGTCGGACGAGCCCATTTGTTTATGCTGCTTAAAATAAGTAAACAAGAAACGATGTAGCGGCTGTGTGCCGTCATAACTTTTAAATACCTGTTCAAATGCCCTGATCTGGTGTTCTACCCTCATTCAATAAGATTTAAAGAAAAATCCTGGTAACGTAACAACATTAAACTGGTATTAATATAACCTAATTTTTCATCATGGTAGAATGAAAAGTTATTATGCAGCCCTTTATATTTTTCCTCTGTAATGTATTTCAGATAATCTTTTCCATGTTTGGAAATAAGCTGAGCAAAATAAAAGCCGATATCGAATCCCTTAAACGAATATTCACCGGGTTCAAAGCTATACGCAGCTCTATATTTCTTAATAAATGAGATCACATGATTATTCTTATAATCGACCTTATAAGACGACGTTACAGCAGTATTTAGCGCCTGAAGCTTGTCTATATTATAATTTTGTTTTATCCAGTCAGGGTGACCATACAAATCTATATCCAGACCAGCATTTTTTAATTTTACTAGCTTATCAATTGTTGGTATTACAAACTTTCTATCCGGGGAAGTTACAATAATGACATATTTCTTATTCTTGATCAGGTTCAGCTCCATAGTAAAAACAGAAGCAAATTCCTGAAAAGTGAACTTTTTCTTGCTGCTTTCAAAATATGCTTTTACAGGTGCTGACAGTAATTTACTGCCTGCATCTTTTGAATCTATCAGTACTAAAACTGTGTTTTCTGGATTGTAATGTTTAGTAATATAAAACCCTAATTTTTCGACGTGTAAATCTATATTATTTACAATAGAGATCAGATTTGGGTTATTAAATTCCTCTGGATGTGTAGCCGCGAGCGGATTAACAACGGGAATGCCTTGCGCTACAGAGTAATCTTTAATGTATTTTAATCCTGCGGGGTAAACCGGCCCAACAATTAAATTACTGTTGCTTAATCCTCCGTTTTTAATTAATCCTTCAATTTGACTGTTATTGTCGCGGGAATCATAAACATTTAATTTAAAACTGAGTCCTTGTTCTGCTGCCGAATCTATACCAAGCTTAAATCCCTGATAAAAATCGATTGCCATAGCTGATTTTTCGACTTCAGCTTTGGTGGCCGTTTTAAGTCTTAAATCATTTAATCTGAACGGAACCAGCAGAGAAATATCAGCCTGCGTAAATTTAGACGCAGGCTTTTCTTTTTTCTCTTCTACCTTTTTAGGAACATCGGGCTTTTTAGTAGTGGTCTTTTGAATTTTAGGTGAACATGCAGCTAAAAAAAGTCCAATAAAAGCTATTACCCAATATTTACTCCCACTCAATTGTAGCTGGTGGTTTTGAGCTGATATCATATACGACGCGATTAATTCCTTTTACTTTGTTAATTATTTCGTTAGAAATTTTTGCGAGTACGTTATATGGCAGATGGCACCAATCGGCAGTCATACCATCAACAGATTCAACTGCACGAAGGCAAATTACGTTTTCGTAAGTACGCTCATCGCCCATTACACCAACAGATTGAACCGGAAGGAAAATGGCTCCCGCCTGCCAAACTTTATCGTAAAGGCCGGCTTCCTTTAAGTTATCAATATAGATAGCATCTGCTTCTTGTAGAATGGCAACTTTCTCTGCAGTTACTTCACCAAGAATTCTGATAGCCAATCCCGGACCAGGGAAAGGGTGACGCCCAATAATAAAGTGTTCAAGTCCTAATGATCTGCCCACTCTTCTTACCTCGTCCTTAAACAATGTATTAAGAGGTTCTACAACCTTTAACTTCATGAAATCAGGTAATCCACCAACATTATGGTGTGATTTGATAGTTGCTGATGGTCCTTTAACAGACACAGATTCAATAACATCTGGGTAAATGGTTCCTTG